>DASXQK010000001.1:0-11432 GCA_036493015.1 Dongiaceae bacterium
GGCGCGTCCCATGATCGCCCCGTGCAGTTTTTGATGAAGCGGCGATTCCCGGCGCGGCAAACCGGCGGAATGGGCGATGGCGTAGAACCGGCGCGCGCCACGAGCGATGACCGGCAGTTCCAGTGCCGGTGTCTGGGCGAATGTGCCCTCGACGAGCACGACATCGCTGCCGCGATGGCGGCGCATCAGATCGAACCAGCCGCGATAGCGGCCAGGGATCGAGCGGCGGGGCTGGTGGTGTTTTTGCTCGATGCAGAGCCTGCCGGCGATTTCCACATCGACCCCGCTTGCGGGCAGCAGCGGGGAAAAGAAATCGATGGAAAGGCTGGCAATGGCGACCTGGCAGCCGAGCGCCGCGGCTGCCTGGGCAACATCGGCGGTATGGACATGCACGCCGCCTGGCTCGCGCGTTCCGCCCACGAACAGCAGCCGGCGTTTGCCAGATAGTCGATCGGACTGCAGAAATTCTCTCCCCCGCGGTGCGAACCCACTATAGGCTAATCTGCAAGAGCAGGATCGGATCAGGTTGAAGCAACTTGAGGCGATCAGGCGCTAGGGGTCAATTCGCCGCGGGGTATCGGGTGTTCGGGGGGCACGCCACGCGATGGTGGAAGTGAGCGTCTGCGTCGCCACGCGTGGCCGGCCGGCGGGGCTGGAAACCTTGCTGGCCTCGTTGTTGAACCAGCGTGGCGCGCCAAATTTCGATGTGGTGGTGATCGATAACGATCCTGCCGGTTCGGCGCGTGCCGTGGTCGAGTCCTTTGCCGGCCGTCTGCAGACCACCTATGACATCGAGCCGGTTCCCGGCGTCTCCAGCGCGCGCAACCGCAGTGTGGCGATCAGCCAGGGGCCGCTGCTGGCCTTCATCGACGATGACGAACGGGCGGAGCCGGGCTGGCTTGCCGCCTTGCATGAGAAAATGGCCGACCCCGCGGTGGCCGCTGCGATCGGCGTGGTGACATTCGAGTTCGACGAGGGTGTCCCGCTTTATCGTCGCCGCTGCCGCCTGTTTCGAGGGTTGGAATTTGCCGAAGGCGAAACCCTGAAATGGTGGGGTGCCTGGATCGGCAATTCCATCATTCGGCGCAGCGCCCTTTCCAACCCGCCTTTCGAGGCTGCCCTTAATCTTGTGGGCGGGGAAGACAGCCATCTTTTCGATGACATGATTGCTAGTGGCGCTCGCATCGTCGCCGCGCGCCGGGCGATTACAGTCGAGCATCGCTCTGCCGCGCGCACGCGCCTCATCGATCTGCTTGGCCGTTCGCTGCGGGGCGGGGCGACCGATCTCGAGATCGAGTGGCTGAAGTGCCGGCGGCGCCTTCGCGCGCGACTGCGCTATGGCGTGCAGTCGATCGTCCTTGGCTCTGTCCATCTGGTACTCGGGATCGTCTGCTGGATACCGGCACGCGACTTCGCGTTGGGCCAGTTGATGGATGCCGCGAACTGGTGCGGACGCCTGGGACGGCTTTTCGGCTGGCGCTATCGCGAATATCGCATCACGCGCTGACACCATGGTTCATTTCACGACATCACTCGCCGACTGGTTCACGCGCAAACAACCGCCGGCAGGTCTTTCCGCCTCGGCCCGCGACGTCTATCTGTCGCCCCATTGCGACGACATCGCGTTTTCCCTCGGCAGCTTTGCCGCGGCGCGGGGTGGCGGGCGCCTCGTCACGGTCTTCACCTATTCGAACTTCACGCTGGACCCAGGCCTTGCCGGTTTGTCGCCCGAGGCGGTGACCGAATGGCGCTGGCGCGAGGAGCAGAAATTCGCCGGCGCCTGCGGCATGACGCAAACCAATCTCGGCATGCAGGAAGCGCCGCTGCGTGGCCGCCCGGCGATGGACTATACCCAGGCAGGCGAGGAACTGGCTGCTTTCTCGCCGGTCATCCTGCCGGCGCTTCTGGGGATGCAGGATGAACAGCCGGCAGGGCCGCGTCCCTGGCTATTCGCACCCATGGGGCTGGGCGGGCATCTGGACCATGCGATCATCCTGCAGTTGATAGCCCGCAACCGGGCGATCTTGATGCGGCGCTTTCGTCTCGCCTTCTACGAGGATCTTCCTTACGCCTCCTGGTACGACGAACGGGTCATGGGGCTGATGCGTTTTCGCGCGCTGTTCGGCGGCCTTGCCTGGCGCCGCATGAGCTTTCCCTTGGGCACCGGCATCCGGGCGAAGCTGGACCTGGTCAACCTCTATGGCAGCCAGCATCGCGCTACGCCTGTAATTTCGGACTTTTCGCCTTATTGCCAGCCGCCGCAGCCGCCCCATGAAGCAGTCTGGATAAGCGACTACGCTTAGCCTGCAGCCTCCAGCCTTGATCGGTGGCTAAAGCCCGATAAGATCGTGACCGACACGTAGTTTTCGCGGCCGGTATCGGGAAAGCGTGCCGCCGCGGTTTTAGGAGTTTTGAGGTGAACGGCAACGTCGACAATCAGCCGGTTCGCTCGCATGCGAACGGGTTTGTCGGCGACAGCGATGCTGTGCTGGCTGCGCTCGACCTCGGCACGAATAACTGCCGGTTGCTGGTGGCGCGCCCGCGAGGCGATACATTTCGCGTCGTCGATGCCTTCTCGCGCATCGTCCGTTTGGGCGAGGGGGTCGATGCGAGCGGCGCCCTCTCCGAAGCGGCCATGGACCGCACCATCGAAGCCTTGCGGATTTGCGCGGGCAAGATGCGCCGCCAGCGCGTCACCCATGCCCGCGCCGTTGCGACCGAAGCCTGCCGGCGCGCCGCCAATTGCGAGGCCTTCGTTGCGCGCGTGCGGCGCGAGACAGGCATCGAGATCGAGATCATTTCCAGCCGCGAGGAGGCTTCGCTCGCCTTCTCCGGCTGTGCGCCGCTGCTCTCAGCCGTGCCCGCCAGCGCCATCGTCTTCGATATCGGCGGCGGATCGACCGAGGTGGGTTGCTTGCGCCTTGCCCCCGACGCGCCGCCGAAGATGACCGCCTGGCATTCCGTTCCGCTTGGCGTAGTGACCTTGGCCGAGCGTCACGGTGCCGGCCGTATCTCGCCCGAAGTCTATGAGCGGATGGTGAACGAGACGCAAGACCGGCTGATGGCCTTCGAGGTGGCGGAAGTCCTGGCGCCGGCGATTGCCGCCGGCGAGGTGCAGATGCTGGGAACATCCGGCACGGTCACGACTCTTTCCGGCGTGCATCTCGATCTACCGCGCTACGACCGCGCGCGTGTCGACGGCTCTTATCTCGACTTTCTCACCATCGACAAGGTGAGCGCCGATCTTGCCGCCATGGAATGGGACCAGCGCGCGGCCATTCCCTGCATCGGCCGTGAACGGGCCGATCTGGTGGTGGCGGGCTGCGCGATCCTGGCCGCCATCTGCCGGCTCTGGCCTGTGGGGCGGCTGCGCGTTGCCGATCGCGGCGTACGCGAGGGCATCCTGTTCAGCCTGCTGACGACGCTGGCGGCAGCCCCTGTATTATGACGACACCTCCATCGCGATCCGGCGGGCGGGGCAGCCGCGGCAGCCGGGGTGGGCGCGGACCCGCCGGCACAGGAACCAGGCGGGGCCTTGCCCAGCGGGTGCAGACGGCCCACCGCCGCAGCCTCTCATCGACCCTCTGGCTCGAGCGCCAGCTGAACGATCCCTATGTCGCGGAGGCCAAGCGCCTGGGCTATCGCTCGCGCGCCGCCTTCAAGCTGCTTCAGCTCGATGACCGCTTCGGCTTCCTCAAGCCTGGCGCGAAAGTGCTCGACCTGGGCGCCGCCCCCGGCGGCTGGGCCCAAGTTGCGGTGGAGCGCGTGCTCTCGAAAGACGGCAAGCAGGGGCGGGTGGTCGGCATCGATCTGAATCCGGTCGATCCCATTGCCGGGGCTGAGCTGATCGTGAGTGATTTCCTGGCCGATGACGCGCCGGAGAAGCTGAAACGTGCCTTAGGCGGCCAGGCCGATGTGGTGTTGTCGGACATGGCGGCACCTTCCACCGGCCATGCCCCGACCGATCATCTGCGCATCATCGGGCTCGCCGAGGCCGCTCTCGCTTTTGCCGTCGAAATCCTGAAGCCCGGTGGGGTCTTTGTCGCCAAAGTGCTGCAGGGCGGCTCGACCCGCGATCTGCTGACGGCACTCAAGCGCGATTTCCGCGAGGTTCGCCACGTCAAGCCGATGGCGAGTCGAGCCGATTCGGCCGAGATTTATGTTGTCGCCCAGGGCTTCCGGAAGGCCGATTCAAGCACCATTTGAGGGGCACACAGAGCAAGATCGGATCAGATTGCGTCAACCTGATCCGTGAATCTTGCTCTAACCCGCTAAAGCAGCGGCTGATTCACGTCTTAGGCTAATCAGCCTAAGACGATCAGACGCCAGCTTTCCCTTGGCTTAGAGGCTTCCATGTGTATGATGGCGCGCCATTACCTAAAAGGGGTTTTGGCATGAATATTCGCGAGGCTCTTACTTTCGACGACGTCTTGCTGGAGCCCGCCGCCTCGGCCGTTCTGCCCACAGGCACGGATACCCACACCAGGCTGACCAAGACCATCGAGCTCGGCATTCCGCTGCTCTCTTCCGCCATGGATACGGTGACGGAAAGCACGATGGCCATCGCCATGGCGCAATCGGGCGGCATGGGCGTGATCCACAAGAATCTCGACGCGCCGAAGCAGGCCGAGGAAGTGCGCAAGGTCAAGCGATACGAATCTGGCATGGTGGTGAATCCGCTCACCATTCATCCCGACCAGAGCCTGGCCGACGCGCTGAGCCTCATGGAAAAAAATCAGATCTCCGGTTTCCCGGTGGTCGAGCGCGGCAGCGGCAAGCTGGCGGGCATCCTGACCAACCGCGATGTGCGCTTTGCGAGCGACCATCGCCAGCCGGTCAGCGAGCTGATGACCAAGGACCGGCTGATCACAGTAAAAGTGGGAGCCGAGCGCGCCGAGGCAAAGCGCCTGCTGCATCAGTACCGCATCGAAAAGCTGCTGGTGGTGGACGATGCCTATCGCTGCGTCGGCCTGATCACCGTCAAGGATATCGAAAAGGCCCAGCGCTTCCCCAATGCCTGCAAGGACGAGAAGGGCCGGTTGCGTGTTGCCGCGGCCACCGGCGTGGGCAGCGAAGGCATGACAAGGGCCGAGGCGCTGCTCGAGGCCGGGGTCGATGTGATCGTGGTCGATACAGCCCATGGCCATTCCAAAGGCGTGCTGCAGGCGGTCGAGGCCATCAAGCGCATCAGCAATGCCTGCCAGGTGATCGCGGGCAATGTCGCCACGGCCGAAGGCGCGCGAGCGCTGATCGAAGCGGGTGCCGATGCCATCAAGGTTGGCATCGGGCCTGGCTCCATCTGCACCACCCGGATCGTCGCGGGTGTCGGCGTACCGCAGTTGACCGCATTGCTGGATGCGGTCGACGAGGCGCGCAAGAACGATATTCCGGTCATCGCCGATGGCGGCATCAAGTATTCGGGCGATCTCGCCAAAGCGATCGCGGCGGGGGCTGCCTGCTGCATGGTGGGCTCGCTGCTCGCCGGCACCGATGAAAGCCCGGGCGAGGTATTCCTCTATCAGGGGCGCAGCTACAAATCCTATCGCGGCATGGGATCCTTGGGCGCCATGGCGCGCGGTTCGGCCGACCGCTATTTCCAGCAGGAAGTGCGCGAGACCCTGAAGCTGGTGCCCGAAGGCGTGGAAGGCCGCGTGCCCTATAAGGGCCCGGCAGGCAATGTGATCCACCAGCTCGTGGGTGGCCTGCGCGCCGCCATGGGCTATACCGGCAACGGCACGATTTCCGAGATGCAAAACAACTGCCGCTTCCTGCGCATTACCGGCGCGGGCCTGCGCGAGAGCCATGTGCATGACGTGCAGGTGACGCGCGAAGCGCCCAACTACCGGCCGGAGATGTGACTCCAGGAGCAAGACTGCAGGCAGCGATCGAACTGCTGGCGGACATGCAACAGGCGACAAGTCCCGCCGACCGCGTTTCCGCCGCCTTCTTTCGCGCGCGCCGCTATATGGGCGGCCAGGACCGTCGTGACGTGGTGGACCGCGCCTATCGCATCCTGCGCCGGCGCGCGGCTCTCGACTGGTGGCTGGACCGCGCCGCGCCCGATAGCAGCTTTGACACATCTCTGGACCGCCAGCGCGCCCGGGTGATCGCAAGCCTGGCCCTGGTCGATCACTGGGATTTCGACCGGATCGCCGGCTCCTTCGATGGCGGCCAATATCGTCCGCCGACGCTCGATACCCATGAGCGGCGCCTGCTGCGGGCCCTCAGCGGCAAGACCCTGGCCGAGGCGGACCAGCCGCTGCCTGTGCGTTACGAAATTCCCGATTGGCTCGAGGCGGAATTCCGCGCGGTCTTCGGCGAGCGTCTCGAGAGCGAGCTGGCGGCGATGATGAACGAGGCCGCCACCGACCTTCGCGCCAACACGCTGAAGGCGAACCGCGAGGAGGCCATCGCTGCGTTGGCAAAGGAGGGCGTGGCGGGCAAGCCGACGCCGCTCTCCCCGTTCGGCATTCGCGTCGCGGGCCGGCCGCCGTTGGCCTCGCTGCAATGCTTCAAGGCCGGCCTCATCGAGGTGCAGGACGAAGGCTCGCAGCTGATCGCGCTCATGAGCGATGCGAAGCCAAGCCAGCGTGTCGCCGATTTCTGCGCCGGGGCCGGCGGCAAGACCCTGGCTCTGGCCGCGGCGATGCAGAACAAAGGCAAGCTGGTGGCAACCGACGTGCTGAAGGGCCGCATCGAGCGCGCCTCTACGCGCCTCACCCGTGCCGGCGTGCATAATGTCGAGCGCCGCGGTCTGGAGAGCGAGCGCGATCCCTGGGTGAAGCGCCATGCCGCCGCCTTCGATCGCGTGCTGGTTGATGCGCCCTGCAGCGGTACGGGAACCTGGCGGCGCAATCCCGATGCCAAATGGCGGCTGTCGGCGAGCGATATCGACGAGCTGATCGAGCTGCAGCGCCGGATCCTTGTCAGTGCTGCGCGGCTGGTGAAACCGGGCGGGCGTCTGATCTATGCGACATGCTCGCTGCTGCCGCGCGAGAACGGCGAACAGGCCGATTGGTTCCTGGCCCAGAACGAGGCGTTCACGGCCTTGCCGGTCGCGGATATCTGGCGCTCGGTTATCGGCGGGCAAGCGCCGGATTCCGGCACCAGGCCTGGCCCTTATCTTTCGCTCACGCCGGCAAGCCACGGCACGGACGGATTCTTCGTGGCTGTGATGGAGTGCCGGAAAAAGGCCGAGGCGGTTCCCGAGGCAGCGCCCGCCGCGCCAAGCGAGGCAACCGAGTCATGATCCGGCTGCGCAGCGCCAAGCCGGCCGATGCCCGCGCCATTGCCCGCATCCACGTGGAAACCTGGCGCACGACCTATCCCGGCATGCTACCTGACCGTGCCCTGATAGATATGAACATTGATGGCAAGGCGCGCTCCTGGCGCAACATGCTGGAGCAGCCGGAGACGGCCGGTGCCGTTCTCGTGGCGGAGGAGAGCGATGACGGCATCACCATCGGCTTCGCCAGCGCCTGCCGTAACCGTCACGCTTTGCTGCCCTATGAGGGCGAGGTGCAGACCCTCTATGTGCTGCCGGATTGGCAGAACCAGGGGATAGGCCGCGGTTTGCTGGAGGGCTGCTTTGCCGCGCTGCGCGAGCGCAGCCTGGCCTCTGCCGTTGTCTGGGTGCTGGCCGATAATCCCGCGCGCTTCTTCTATGAGCGCATGGGGGGAAAACGCACAGGCGAGCGTGATGAAAACCTCTGGGGTGCGATGCTCCATGAGATTGCCTATGGCTGGAACACGATATGAGCGACACACGGATCACGGTGCGGATTGCGGGCGTGGGTGACGCGGCGGCGATGGCCCGTATCCAGGTGCTGGGATGGGGCCATGCCTTCGGCCATATCATGTCGAAGGAATTCCTGGCCGCGCGCGGCTTCGGGGTGCGCGAAGGGGAATGGCGCCAGCGCCTGGAGAATCCCAAGGCAGGATCGTTGCATCTCGTGGCCGAGGAGGCCGGCGAGGTGGTGGGCATCGCCAGCGGCGGACCGGTGCTGGATGATGAGGTGATCGTCGAGGGCGATGTCAGCGCCTATACCGCACAGGCCTATCTGATCTATGTGGCGACCGATCGCCTCTCGCGCGGCATCGGCCGCATCCTGCTGGGCCAGCTCGCGGAGCGTCTGGCCGCGGCCGGCCATCGCAATCTCATCCTCTGGGTCTTTGCCGACAATCCCTATCGCCGGTTCTATGACAGCCTGGCCGGCCGGCCGGTGGCGAAGGCTGTCTGGGATATCGGCGAGAGCGTGCTGTGCGAACTGGGCTATGGCTGGGAGGATATCCAGAGCCTCATCGCCGCCTGCCGAACCTCACCACTAACGATCAAGACATAAGCCAATCATGAAAGACCGCATCTTAATTCTCGATTTTGGCAGCCAGTTCACCCAGCTCATCGCGCGGCGGGTGCGCGAAGCCGGCGTCTATTGCGAGATCATGCCCTACAACACCGACATCGCCAGGATCCGCGACTACGATCCGCGCGGCATCATCTTCTCCGGCGGCCCCGCTTCGGTCACGAAAGAGGATACGCCCCGTGCGCCGGCGCTCGCCTTCGAGATGGGCGTGCCGCTGCTCGGCATCTGCTATGGCCAGCAGGCGCTGGTCTCCCAGCTCGGCGGCAAGGTCGAGACCTCCGACCATCACGAATTCGGCCGCGCCTTCGTCGAGATTGGCGACAACTGCGCGTTGCTCGACGGAGTATGGAAGAAGGGCGAGCGCGACCAGGTATGGATGAGCCATGGTGACCGGGTGACGAAACTGCCGCCCGGCTTTCGCGTGGTCGGTACCAGCGAGGGCGCGCCCTTTGCCATCGTCGCCGACGATGTCCGCAAGTATTACGGCCTGATGTTCCATCCCGAAGTGGTGCACACGCCCCAGGGCGGCAAGCTATTGAAGAAATTCGTGCGCGATATCGCCGGCTGCAGCGGCACCTGGACCATGGCGGCGTTCAAGCAGCAGGCGATGGAACGCATCCGCGCACAGGTGGGCAAGGGACGGGTGATCTGCGGACTTTCGGGCGGCGTCGATTCAGCCGTGGCCGCGGTGCTGATCCACGAGGCGGTCGGCAGCCAGCTCCATTGCATCTTCGTCGACCATGGGCTGCTGCGCCAAGGTGAAGGCGAGGCGGTGGTGCGCCTCTTCCGTGACCATTACAACATCCCACTGATCCATCGCGATGCCAGCGATCTGTTTTTGGGCAAGCTCGCCGGCGTTACCGACCCCGAACAGAAGCGCAAGATCATCGGCGGCCTGTTCATCGATGTGTTCGAGGAGGAGGCCAAGCAACTCGGCGGTGCCGATTTCCTGGCCCAGGGCACGCTCTATCCCGATGTGATCGAATCCGTCTCCTTCAGCGGCGGGCCCAGCGTCACCATCAAGTCGCATCACAATGTCGGCGGCCTGCCGGCGCGCATGCGCATGAAGCTGGTGGAGCCCTTGCGTGAACTCTTCAAGGATGAGGTGCGCAATCTGGGGCGCGAGCTGGGCCTGCCCGAGAGCATGGTGCGCCGCCACCCCTTTCCGGGGCCAGGCCTGGCCATTCGCGTGCCGGGCGATATCGACCGCGACAAGCTCGACATCCTGCGCAAGGCCGATGCGATCTATCTCGAGGAGATCGATCGGGCCGGCCTCTATGACGCGATCTGGCAGGCTTTCGCTGTGCTGCTGCCGGTGCGCACAGTGGGCGTGATGGGCGATGGCCGCACCTATGATCAGGTCTGTGCGCTGCGCGCCGTGACATCCACCGACGGCATGACGGCCGATTACTACCCGTTTCCCCATGAATTTCTCGGGCGCGTGGCCACCCGCATCATCAACGAGGTGCGTGGCATCAACCGCGTGGTCTATGACGTGACCTCGAAGCCGCCGGGACCGATCGAGTGGGAGTGAGCACGGAAGGGAGTGTGTTGTGACGAGAGTGCGTGTTGCAGGCTTTTCGATCTCGCTCGATGGTTTCGGAGCAGGGCCTGAGCAGAGTCTTGAATATCCGCTCGGCAAGCGTGGGCTGGAACTGCACCAGTGGATATTCGGTACGCGGATGTTCCGGGCAATGATCGGCCAAAGCGGTGGCTCGGAAGGCATCGATCAAGCCTACGCGCATCGTTCGATGGACGGTTTCGGCGCGTTCATCCTCGGCCGCAATATGTTCGGGCCGATCCGCGGTCCCTGGGTGGACGAGAGTTGGAAGGGGTGGTGGGGCGACAATCCGCCCTATCATGCGCCGACCTTCGTGCTGACGCACCATTCGCGCGATCCAATCGGGATGGAGGGCGGCACCACCTTCATCTTCGTGACCGACGGTATCGAGGCGGCGCTCGAGAAGGCGAAGGCCGCCGCCAAAGGCCGCGACGTGAAGATCGGTGGTGGCGTCGAGACGGTGCGTCAATATCTTCGCGCCGGGCTGATCGACGAACTGCATTTCGCTTTGTCCCCGGTTGTGCTCGGGCAGGGTGAAGCGATGTTCGCCGGGATCGACCTGCCAGCGCTCGGCTACCGCGTCACCGAACATCAGGCGAGCGACCACGCCACCCACCTCGTTCTCACCCGATAGGGGTCCTCACTGACTATTGCCGGGCGGGCTTTGACCGCCGGCGCAACGAATTTGCCCGGAAAAATCAGCGCGATACGGTGCATTGAGAGAATCGTGTGGGAATGAGAGAGACAAGCAGTCATAACACTGCGGCTTTGGCTATGACTGGCTCTGCCTTTCAACGGCCGTGTCGGCCAATGTCTCCACTTCCACCGGGCTGGGTTGCCTCTCTCTGAATTCGCAGACGGGAATTGCTTCAGCCTCTTCCAGTAAGCACAGACCTCATGATTCGCCTCGATAACATCAGCAAGCAGCACGGCCATCAGATCTTGTTCATCGACGCTTCGATGGGCATCCAGAAGGGGGAGAAGGTGGGGTTTGTCGGGCCCAATGGCGCCGGCAAAACCACGATTTTCCGGATAATCGCCGGCGAGGAACGGCCCGATGATGGCCAGGTGACCATCGATCCCGCCATGACGATTGGTTATTTTAGCCAGGATATCGGCGAAATGTCGGGCAAGAGCGCGGTCATGGCGGTGATGGATGGCGTCGGGCCGGTGAGTGCGCTCGCTATCGAAATGGCCAGGCTTGAGGCCGCGATGGTCGATCAGGACCAGGCCGGCGACATGGACACAATCGTCGAACGCTACGGCGAGGTGCAGGCGCGCTTCGAGGAACTGAACGGCTACGCGCTGGATGCGCGCGCGCGCGAGGTGCTCGCGGGCTTGAGCTTCAGCCAGGAGCGGATGGACGGTGATGTCGGCCTGCTATCCGGTGGCTGGAAGATGCGCGTGGGGCTCGCCCGCATCCTGCTGATGCGGCCCGACGCCATGCTGCTTGACGAGCCGAGCAACCATCTCGACCTCGAAAGCCTGATCTGGCTGGAGGATTTCCT
>DASXQK010000002.1:0-2535 GCA_036493015.1 Dongiaceae bacterium
CTCGGCCGCCTGCCGCGCTGGATCCGCCCCACCCTGATGACCTTCAGCGGCGTGGCGTCGAACTTTGCCGGTTTGCCGCTGGCCTTTGCCTTCCTGGCCACCCTCGGGCGCGCCGGTCTGGTGACGGCGCTGCTGATCAAATATTTCGACTTCAACATCTACAGCACCGGCTTCAATCTGCTGAGTTTCTCGGGCCTGACGCTGACTTATCTCTATTTCCAGATCCCGCTGATGGTGTTGATCCTGACCCCCGCCTTCGACGGGTTGCGGCGGGAATGGCGCGAGGCTTCCGACATCCTGGGCGCCAGCAGCTGGCAGTACTGGCGCCATATCGCGATCCCGATCCTGTGGCCGAGCCTGCTGGGAACTACCTTGCTGCTATTCGCCAATTCCTTCGGCGCCGTCGCCACCGCCTATGGCCTGACCGGTGGCTCCATCAACATCGTCACGATCCTGCTCTATGACCAGATCCGCGGCGACGTGCTGCACAATCAGAATCTGGGCTACGCCCTGGCGCTCGGCATGATCGTGATTACCGGCGTTTCCAACGCCGCCTATATCTGGCTGCGCGGCCGCGGCGATCGGGGCCGGCGATGAAACAAAGCCGCTGGGGCGCCTGGATCGCCATTGGCATCGGCGTCGTCTATTGCCTGATTCCGCTGATCGCTACATTCGAGTTCTCGCTGCGCATGCGGCGCGGCGAATACAGCTTCGATGCCTATGAGACGGTGTTCGCCGATGCGCGCTTCCAGCAATCCTTTCTTTATTCGACTCTGATGGCGGTGCTGACGATCGTCGTGGGCATGCTGCTGGTGGTGCCGACGGCCTATTGGGTGCAGCTGCGCCTGCCCCGGCTGCGCCCCGTCGTCGAATTCATCACCCTGTTGCCGCTGGTCATCCCGGCCATCATCCTGGTCTTCGGCTATCTGCGCATCTACAACAGCTCCTCGCTGCTGCCGCTGACGGGCAGCGAGCGCAGCACCGATTTCCTGCTGATGGTGAGCTACGTCATGCTCTCGCTGCCCTATATGTACCGGGCGGTCGATACGGGCCTGCGCGCCATCGACGTCGCCAAGCTGACCGAAGCAGCCGAATCCCTGGGCGCGGGATGGACGACCATCCTGTTCAAGGTGATCTTCCCCAATGTGCGGGTTGCGATCCTGAGCGGCGCCTTCCTGACCTTCGCCATCGTCATCGGCGAATTCACCATGGCGAGCCTGCTCGACCGGCCGGCCTTCGGCGTCTATCTGCGGCTCATGGGCGCCAACCGCGCCTATGAGCCGTCGGCGCTGGCCATCATGGCATTCATCATCACCTGGGCCTGTATGGGCCTGATCCAGATGCTGGGCCGCGGGGCACGCGGAATGGGCAGCCCCGCTGCACCACGCGACGAATGACGAGGGTGCAATGAGCTATCTGAACATTACCGGCGTGCGCAAGCGCTACGGCCAGATCGATGTGGTGCAGAACTTCGACCTCTCCATCGAACGCGGAGAGTTCGTTTCCTTCCTCGGGCCCAGCGGCTGCGGCAAGACCACGACCCTGCGCATGGTCGCCGGATTCGAGACGCCATCGATAGGCACCATCAGCATCGATGGCAAGGACGTGACGAAGCTGCGCCCCAACCAGCGCAATGTCGGCATGGTGTTCCAGTCCTATGCCCTGTTCCCCAACATGACGGTCGCCGAGAATGTCGGCTTCGGCCTCAAGGTTGCCAAGCAACCGGCGAAGCAGGTCCGCAGCCGGGTCGAAGAAATGCTGAAGATCGTCAAGCTATCGCATCTGGCGGGGCGATATCCCTATCAGCTTTCCGGCGGGCAGCAGCAGCGCGTGGCGCTTGCCCGCGCCATTGCCATCAAACCCAAGGTGCTGCTGCTGGACGAGCCCCTGTCCGCCCTCGACGCCAAGATCCGCATCTCACTGCGCGAGGAGATTCGCGCCGTGCAGCGCAGTCTCGGCATCACCACGATCTACGTGACTCACGACCAGGAAGAAGCGCTGTCGATGTCCGACCGTATCGTGGTGATGAGCGAGGGCCGCGTAGAGCAAGTCGGCACGCCGTTCGAGATCTACAATTTCCCCCGCACGCGCTTCGTCGCCTCTTTTGTCGGCACGCTGAATGTCTTGCGCGGCCAGGTGATCGATCCCAATAGCGGCCGAATCGTTATCGACGGCCAGGAAGTCATTGCCGGCCGTGGCCTGGCCGATGCAAAGCCGGGAGAAATGCGTTCCGTGGCCGTGCGGCCCGAGGCTGCGAGCCTGCAGAATAGCTCCAGCGACCGCAACCGGCTGAACGGCACGATCGAAGAGGTCAGCTTCCTGGGTGCGGTGGTGCGCATCCGCGTGCGCTTCAAGGATGCCGCGATTTCACTGGATACGTTCAATAATCCCGGAACGCCACCGCCCGAGCGCGGACAGCCGGCGACCGTCAGTTTCGCCCGCGAGGATCTTCTGGCGCTGGAAGGTGCTGAGCCCGCCTGATGCACAAGGCCGGTAAATCCCAAGCCGCCCAGAGCAAGATCGTGACAGGTTGAA
>DASXQK010000003.1:0-16847 GCA_036493015.1 Dongiaceae bacterium
GCCTGTTGCACCCAGTACCAGCCAGATCAACCCGGTCGCGAGTGCCGCGCCATAGACGGCACCGGCCGTGATTACCGCTGTCTGGGCGGCCTGGGTCGTGGCGATGGCGCCGATGGCTTTCATCGGTTGCACCGGCAGCGGCGTCTTGTAGTAGAGTCCGACGAAAATCATCGATAGGCCGAAGGCGAGCAACAGGCCGACCGGATCGATCCCCAGCATCTTGGTATAGGCGACAGTGAAGGGAATGAGTGTCCCCAGATCGCCAAATGCGCCGCCCAATTCTGCAAGATTGAATCGATTACCACTGCCGCGGGGCGTAACGAGAGACGCGCTCTCGCTGTCAGGCTGCTTGATCGGCCGCCTCATTGTCGCGATATCCGAAAAATTTTGCGCGTCCAGCGGCCGATGCCGATGCCGGGTTCGGCGACGCGGCGAATTCGGCGCAGATAGATGGGCAAGCGTGCAAATCCGTCCATCATGCGCTGTCGGCGCTCATCGGCCGTCAGGCGCCCTATCGGCAGGCGTTCGATTTCGGTCGAGCGGCTGGAGCCGTTGAGCGCCATGGCGAGATCGGAGAAGGAGGATTCCCTCGAGCCCAGCACATGGTCGCAGCTCGCCAGCGCCAGCAGGTCGGCATAATCCTCGATGGTTTCCGCGAGGTTCAAAGGCCGTGGCCAGCGTTTTCTCATGGCGGGGTTTTTCGGATACATGATGAGGCTGTCAGCAAAACGCGCGCTCATCTGGGATTCGGTGCGGCGATTGTCGGTGGCGAGGTAAAGCCGGGCGCCCGAATCGACGACGGCACGGGCCTGGTGAAAGAACCGCCAATTCGGCGAATCCAGGATCGGACGCTCGCTATCGGTGCGCCGGATATGCAGGCCGACGATCTGGCCGGCGGGAAACATCCGCTCCCGGAACAGGCGGGCCTTTTCCCTGATGGCCGCGGCTGGTTGCGGCAGCCAAGGAAGCAATTCGCGCATGCCGAGGTAATGCAGATCGGTGGGGCTGCCCAAGGAATGGCAGGTGGTGATCGCGATACAGGCAGCCTCATCCAGCGGAAGGCGCTGATGGGGCGCCGAGCGGTCGTCGAGCCGCGGCCGCAGGCGAAGATGGCCGTCGGGTAGTGCGGGAAACTGGCTCACGATTTCGATTGTAGGATCGGGCTCGAACAGGCTCTCGTAAGGAAGCCAGTTCCATACCAGGGTGCAGCGGACGCCGTTCATGGCGGCAAAGCGCTTGGCGGCAGCAATGACCCGGATCCGATTGCACAGACCATAACAGGGTTCAACGACGAGATGCTGGAGCTTGTGGGCAGGCATTGCCGGCCAATTGAGCCCCGGGGCCCGATTGGGTCAAGCAGCACACCGTCGCGATCGGTGAGGCAGAGGGTCAAGCCGCGAGAGCGGCGAGCAGATCGGTAAGCGCAACCACCGCCGCCTGACGGGGAAAGACCTTTTCCATCAGCACGCGATGGACCTTGTCGTCGCGATCCGAACAGCAATCGCGCACGATGGTGATCCGGTAATCGGCATCGGCGGCATGGCGTGTGGTGGAAAGAACCACGCCGCTGGTGGCAACACCCGCAAGCACCAGATGCTCGATCCCCTTGGCGCGCAGGATCATGTCCAGATCGGTGCCCGCAAAGGCGCTGACCCGATGCTTGGTGACAACGATATCCCCTTCGGCGGGCGCTACGGCCTGATGGATCGCCGTGCCCGGTTCGCCGGCGAGAAACCGGCCCGATTGACGGATGGCGCTGAAGGAGAGGTTGCGTGGGCTCACCTCGGCATAGCCAGGGCGGAAGCCGACGACGATATAGATGACGGCCATGCCGGCCTTGCGCGCCGCGGCCAGCAGGCTGGCGGTGCGGCCCAGCAGTTCCTGCTGATCGCTGGCATAGCCGGTGACGATGCCGGCCTGGTAATCCATGACCAACAGAGCCGTTGTTGCCGGCTCAATTGCGGGTTTATCGCTCATGGCCCACCAGAAATAAAAGTCGCGCGCCGTAAGCGGAAATATTTATTCCTTGGTCCAGATGCCGTCGCCGGCTGTGCGCAGCCGCTGGGCAAAGCGCTGATAGAGCAAGGCGCGCAGCTTCTGGCGATCGACCTTGCGCTGGTCGGAGGATTGCTCAGCCTTGATCCGGGCGCGAATGGCACGGATGGCAAAGCTCTTGGCCAGAGGCTTCGTCGTGTTCGTGCTGCCGGTATCGGCGGGCGTCATAGCCCAACTGTAACAATGCGCCCGAAAAACTCAATTCCACACCAGTGGCAATTCCCAGTTTTTATTTTTCCAGTCAGTTTTTCTTTTGGCCTGCGACGAACGTCACCCAATCGGCGAAGGCGCTCATGAATTTAATGAAAAATTTGCGACTGGCCTCGACTTTCACCTCGCCGGCGTCATCGAACAAGGTATTGGCTTGCGCGATATAAGCTTCAGGCATCTGCAAGGTGGGCATATTGAGAAAGATAAGCGCACTGCGTAGTGCAATATTCGCTGCCAGCCCACCCAGCGCATAGGGCGTGACGCTGACCACGCCTGCGGCCTTGCTGTCGAAGACGTTTTTGCCGGCGGGGCGCGAGCCCACATCGATAGCGTTCTTCAGCACGCCCGGAATCGAGCGATTGTATTCCGGGGTCACAAACAACACCGCATCATGGGGCTTGATCGCCGCCCGGAATCGCGCCCAGGGCGCCGGCACCGCGCTCTCCAGGTCCTCGTTGTAGCCGGCGATGTCGCCGATCTCGACGATGCGGCAGGCAAGGCTGGGCGGCGACAACTTGATCAGGGCATTGGCGACCTTGCGGCTGAGCGATTCCTTGCGCAGGCTGCCAATCACCACCGCGGCACTTGCTTGCTCGGCCATCTCCATCCTCCCGTAGTTTCAGCGCCAAAACGGCGGTTTGTTCTCAATTCGAGGCCCAATAGCCAGACTTCGGTTCCGAGTCGGGGTCTAGGGCTTGGGAATCGGTCAGGATTTGTTCCGGCGTTCTCTTCGCACTGAAACAAAGCGCGAACAGACGTAGGGACCCAAGTGGTTATGCAGCATGGCCATCGCCCTCTCTCTTGGCGGCGGCCGTTCAGTGCAAACACATTTGTCAGCCCTGTCGTTCGCCGGCGGAGATGGGGCGTTCGCCGGTGGAATGGGGCGTTCGCCGGGGGCGGTTTTTCGCAGGCCAGATCGTCGCCCAGATTAAATCTTCGCAACCTCGGCGGCAGGCCGAACAATTCACAAAATTGCTGCCTATACCTATGCCGATCGCGACTCGATCGCGGCGCATTCACGAAAAGGAGTTTGCCATGCGTCTGACCTTCATCCTGCCGGTAGCACTGCTGGGCCTGGTCTCGGCAGCACCGCTTGCTTCCGCCGATATGCTGTCCGTGCCCACTCCCAAGCTGCAATCCGCCATCCAGCCAAACGGCATACTGACGGTGGCCGACAAACAGATGCAGACGGCGGCCAATGACGTTCATCTGCGTTCGAAGCCGTCCGCCAGCTCGACGCGGCTTGCGACGCTCAAGATTGGCACTCCCGTCGACGTGCTGCAGCTGGTCGATAACAACACCTGGGCACAGGTGAAATACGGCACCAAGACCGGCTATATCCGCGCCGATCTGCTGAAGTAATTTCTGCCGATGAAGGCCGCGGTCCCTGACCGGGCCGCGGCTTTTTCTTTTTCAGAATATGTCGGTATAGGCGAACAGCGCCGGCGCGCCGCCGGTATGGATGAAGACGATCGTCTCGTCCTTGGTGAATCGCCCCTGGCGGATCATGTCGATCAGGCCGGCCATCGCCTTGCCGGAATAAACCGGATCGAGAAAGATTCCTTCCAGGCTCGCCAGCAGCCTGATGGCCTCGATGGTGCCGGGATTGGGCAGGCCATAGCCCGGTGCGGCGTAATCGCTGACGAGGTCGAAACCGCTCTCATCCGGAGCGGTTATATCGAGCCTGCGGCTGCAATCGGCGGCGATCGCCACCAATTGCCGGCGCAGTTCAGCCGATTTGCCATCGACATCGATCCCGCTCACGGGCGGGGCGACCATGGCAAGGCTGGCCCCGACGGCGAGCCCGGCCTGCGTGCCGCCGGAACTGCTGGCGGTGACGATGCGGTCGATGGACAGGCGCTGCGCCGTCGCCTGATTTCGTAGTTCCAGCATCAGCGCGGCATAGCCCAGCGCACCCACGCCGTTGGATCCGCCAACCGGAATGAAATACGGATTCTCACCCGTGGTTCTAAGCTCCGCCATCACGGCTTCGGCCTTTTCCAGCCGCGTCTCATTGGGGCCGCAGATATGCACCGTGGCGCCGAGCAGCCGGTCGAGAAACAGATTGCCGTTGGTTTGATAAATCGCCGTGTCGATAGGCACATTCCTGGCCAGCACCAGATGACAGCCAAGCCCCGCTTTTGCCGCTGCGGCCGCCGTCTGGCGCACATGGTTCGATTGCAGCCCGCCGGCAGAGACCAGCACCGTGGCACGCTGGGCCATCGCCTCACCCAGCAGGAATTCGAGCTTGCGTGCCTTGTTGCCGCCGAAGGCAAGGCCGGTGCAGTCGTCGCGCTTGATATAGAGGCGTGGGCCCGCCAGATGCTGCTGCAGGCGGCTCAGCGGCTCCAGCGCCGTTGGCGCATGGATCAGCGGAAATCTGGGAAACTCGTCGAGCCGCATGCGCTCCCCGAAAGCCTGCCCTATGAAACCGTGAACCGCTCCAGCATCATCATGCCCAGGAAGATGACGATAGGCAGCGCACAGGCGATGGCCGGCTTGCCCGCCGGACGGTTTTTCACCGCGGCCATGATCAGCAAAATGAGATTGATGACGAAGAACAGCGTGGTCCCGATCCCGCCCAGCATCATCGCTGCGAACTCACCGCCACCGCGATCCGGCCCGCCAGGCCCGCTTGCCTCCAGCGCCATGCCGAAGGGGACCAGCAGGGCGAGGAAGGCGAGATAGCCCCAATTGCGCAGGCCAAATCGCCGCCACCAGTTTTCCTTGACCGCCGCCTGCCCGATGCTCTCGCTCATCGGGCAAGCTTAGCCCAGAAACGTCAGGGCCAGAAATTCAGATATTTCGCTTTTCCGATTCAGCGCGCAGCCGTGTCTCCTGCTGACGCAGTTCCGGCGTCATCGCTTCACCGAAATCCTCCATCTCGAAGACCTGGCGGATCTCGATCTCGTCGCCGGCTGCGAACGGCGCGCGCTTCATCCATTGGACGGCCTCAGCGCGCGACTTGACGGTGATGAGCCAGAATCCGGCCACCAGCTCCTTGGTCTCGGTGAATGGACCGTCAATGACCTGGGGCGCCTTGCCGGTGAAGCGGATACGCGCGCCCTTGGAGCTGGGCTGCAAGCCTTCGCCCGCCTGCATGACGCCGGCCTTGACCAGTTCTTCGTTGAACTTGCCCATGGCCGCCAGCAGCTCGGTGCTGGGCATGATTCCAGCCTCGGTATCTTTGTTCGCCTTCACGAGCACCATGAAACGCATGGATATTCTCCCGATGTTTGCGTTGCTGTTCCATTGAAAGACGGACGGGCCGGCGCGGCTCCGACATTTTCCCGGCGATTTATTTTTCGCCGCCAGTCATGCCCGCCAGTCGTGCCCGCCAGTCATGCTCGCCAGTCATGCCCGGCGCAGCATTGTCCTGGCAAGCGGGGTTGCTTCCTCCAATGCCGCGAGGAAGCTTTCGCACCAGGTATCGATGGTGTTGGTGGAAATGACATCCATCAGCACCCGCCAGCGGGCGATACGCTGGTCTCTTGGCATGGCGAGCGCCTGGTGCAACGCCATGGCCACTTCCTCGATATCGAAGGGATTGACGATCAACGCGTCGCGCAACTCCCGCGCCGCGCCGGCGAAGCGCGAGAGCACGAGCACGCCGGGATCGGCTGGATCCTGGGCGGCGACGAATTCCTTGGCCACGAGATTCATGCCGTCCCGCGCCGGGGTGACCAGCCCCACCCTCGCCAGACGCAGATAGCCCGCCAGGACACGCCGGCTGAAAGAGCGGTTCAGATAGCGCACCGGCGTCCAGTCGGCCTCGGCGAATTTGCCGTTGATGCGCCCGGCGAGGCCCTCGACCTCGCGGCGCAGCTGGCGGTACTGCGCCACTTCGCCCCGCGATACGGGGGAGATCTGCAGCAGCGTGGCGCGCGAGCGGTGTTCCGGCCATTGGCTCAGCAGATGCTGAAAGGATTCCAGCCGCTGGGGAAGGCCCTTGCTGTAGTCGAGCCGGTCGACGCCGATGACGAGATCGCGGCCCACCAGGCTGTCGCGCAGCCGCTGCGCCTCCGGCCGCCCGCTGGCGCTCTGAGCGAGCGCGGCAAAGCGTGCGGTATCGATGCCGATGGGAAATGCGGCGACCCGGCTCGTCTGTCCCAGGGCCTCGACCATGCCATGACCGCCCAGCCGCCCTTTGACTTCTTCTGCGATATAGCGGGCCAGCGATCGCACGTCGTCAGCGGTCTGCAGGCCGATCAGGTCATAACAGAGCAGATCGGCCATCAGCGATTTATGCACCGGCAGGCTGACCAGCAGCTCCGGTGGCGGGAAGGGGATATGCAGGAAAAAGCCGATCCGGTTGCGCAAGCCCAGCCCGCGCAACTCCGCGGCCAGCGGTATGAAATGATAGTCGTGCACCCAGATGACGTCGTCGGGGCGCAGCAGCGGCTGCAGACGCCGGGCGAAGGCTTCGTTCACCCGCGAATACCCTTCAAAGGCCGCGCGGCGATAGACGCTGAGGCCGGGGCGCAGATGAAACAAAGGCCACAGCACGCCATTGGCGAAGCCGCCGTAAAATTCATGGTAATCGGCGGCATTCAGATCGAATGTCGCATAGCGAATACGATCGTCGCGGCCGTCCTCCTGAAGGCGGACTTCGCCTGCCTCGCCCTCGACGGTCTCCCCGCTCCAGCCGAACCAGAGTCCGCCATTCTTGGACAGCGCCTCGCGCAGAGCGACCGCAAGGCCGCCGGCCCGCGCGGCGCCGGGCAGCGCTACCCGGTTGGATATGACTACCAGCCGCGCCAAAATGCTTCCTCCCAGCTCCGCGAGAGACGCATGGCACAGAGAATCAGCCCCACCAGCGAATAGGTCTGCGGATAGTTGCCCCACAGTTCGCCGCTCACGGGGTCGATGTCCTCTGAAAGCAGTCCCAGATGGTTGCGGCGCGCCAGCACGCTTTCGAACAGCTTGCGCGCCTCCTCGCGCCGGCCGGATGCCGCGAGTGCGTCGATGTACCAGAAGGTGCAGATGATGAACGAGGTCTTCGGCAGGCCGAAGTCATCCGCCACCGCATAGCGGAACAGATGATCGCCATGCCGCAATTCGCGGGTGATGCGCTCCAGGGTCGCGATGAAGCGCGGATCGCTGGCCGAGACCAGCCCCAGTTCCTGCAGCAGCAGAAGGCTCGCATCCACATCCTTGCCGCCCGGCACGGCCACGAAGGATTGTGTCTGTTCGTTCCAGGCCTCTTTCAACAGCCGCGTGCGGATCGCTTCGGCCTCGCCGTGCCAATACTGGGCGCGCTCCGTCTGGCCCAACACCTGGGCGATCTTCGACAGCCGGTCGCAGGCGGCCCAGCAGAGCGCGACCGAATGGGTATGCACCTCGAGCCGGGTGCGGAATTCCCAGATGCCGGCATCGGGCATGAAGGCCTTTTCGACGGCCTTGGCGCCGAGCTTCTCCAGCCGCATGAAAAGGTCGAGATCGCCCTGCTTGGGCAATCGCCGGTCGAAGAACATCTGGGCGGCGGCCAGGATGACGCTACCGTAGCTATCATGCTGGATCTGCTGCTGGGCGAGATTGCCGATCCTGACCGGCCCCATTCCGCGATAGCCCAGCAGCGTCGGATCTTCGACCTCGTCCAGCGGGATTTCGGGCAGAATTCCATAAACCGGCTTCAGCTCGCCGTTGATACCGCGCGCGGCCACCGTGGTGATGTAACTCAGGAAGTCCTCCATGGTGCGCGTGGCACCCAAGCGATTCAGGGTCTGCACCGAATGAAAGGCATCGCGCAGCCAGCAGGCGCGATAATCCCAATTACGCACGGTGCCGGCAGACTCCGGTATCGAGGTAGTGAGGGCCGCGACGATGGCGCCGGTATCCTCGAAGCTGCAGAGCTTCAGCGTGATCGCCGCCCGAATCACCGCGTCCTGCCACTCGAACGGCACGGAGAGATAGCGCGTCCACTCGATCCAGTAGTCGAAGCTGCGTTCCTGGAAATCGCGCACGGTATGGGGAATGGACGCAGGCAGGGTTTCATCAGGCCCGAAGATCAGGTTCAGCGGGCCTGTCAGCACAAAGGCGGATTCCGATTCGAGATAGGAAAGCGGCGCATCGGTGGTCAACCGCAGTACAAGCTCGCCCGCGACATAACGGATGTGGTTGCTGCCGACCGTGCGCTGCGGTCGATGCCGGCCATAATGGGACAGCGGGCGGATGCGAAGCCGGATGACGGGAAGCCCCGACAGCGGCTCGATGCGACGCACCACCATCGAGGGCCGATAGATGCGGTCGAACTGCTTGAAGCGCGGGCAGAAATCGGTGACGCGCACCGACGCTCCCTTGCTGTCGGTCACGGTCGTGACGAGAATCGCCGAATTGCCGAGATAGGCCTGCTGTGTATCGGCAAGGTTTTCCAGTTCGACATCGGCAAACCCCGCCTCGGGATTTTCGCCGTTCAACAGGCTGCAGAACACCGGATCGCCATCGAAGCGCGGCAAACACTGCCAGACAATCCGTCCGCGACGGTCGATGAGCGCGGCAACGACGCCGTTGCCGATAACGCCGAGATCGAGATTTGGCATGGCTAGAGGCCGGCCCGCAGACGGTCCGGCAGTTCCTGCAGCCAGTCGCGAACCTCGTTGGGACTCGCAAATGCCGGCTCGCGCAGGCAGTCATGCGTGCGGCCGACCGGCAAAGCGAGGCCGCCTTTGTTTTCGACCGCGGCAAATCCGTCCTCATCGGTGCGGTCATCGCCAAGGAAAATGGGCCGCCGTCCGGCGAAGGGTTGCACCGCCATGAAGGCAGATACAGCACTCGCCTTCGAATGACGCAGGTCGCGTACCTCCATCACCATCTTGCCCTGCAGCAGCGAAAGACCGTCGCCGCAATCGGCGATGAGACGCCGCAGCGCCTGCCCCAAAAGCGGCCCGGCCGCGGGCCGTGCCCGATAATGGAGGGCGAGCGCATGGCCCTTGTCTTCCAGGCGTACACCGCGATGAGCTTCGACGATTCCGTTGATCGCCTCGCGCAGCGCCGGCGCAATCGGCGCGCAGTCGAGATGTTCAATGTCGCCCCGGGCAGAGCGGCGAATCTCGGCGCCGTGCAATCCGGCGGCCGGCAGGCGCAAGGGCCGGAACAGCCGGTCGAGGTCGTCGATCAGGCGGCCGCTGACCAGCGCCAGCGCGCCGTCCAGCGATGCGGCGACCGCATCGAGCGAGCGCGTCAAATCCGCCGGGACGCGAACCGTCGCCGGCGTCGGCGCAATGTCGAGCAGCGTTCCGTCAACATCAAGAAACAGCGCGCAATTCTGACTCGGCATGTAGAACATGTGAGACCAAGCCGTTGAAATCACAACGACTCAAGTCGTGAGCCACAAAATTGTTTCATCCTGTAAACCCCGCGCGCAACAGGGTTCACGCGCATCTTCGGCGCTCAGAAAAGCCGTTCTATGTCTTCCTGGGAACCCATGGTGACGTCGAGGTCCTTCACCAGCCCGTTGGCGAGTGAATAGACCCAGCCATGAACGTGCAGGGGCTGGCCCCGGGCCCAGGCATCCTGCACGAACACATCGGAAGCGACATTGCGGGCCTGGCGCATCACGTTCAACTCGCACAAGCGGTCCAGCCGCTCGCGCCGTTCGGAAATCGCGTCCAGCTCGTGGCGATGCTCGTGATTGAGCTCGCGGATGGGATGCAGCCAGTGATCGACCAGTCCGCGGCGCTGGCCATCCACGGCGGCGGCGACGCCCCCGCAGCCATAATGGCCCACCACCATGACATGCTTCACCTTCAGCACATCGACGGCGAATTGCAGCACCGAAAGGTAATTGGCGTCCTGAGGCGGCGCCAGATTGGCGACGTTGCGATGGACGAACAACTCACCCGGATCCAGATCGACGATCTCATTGGCCGGCACGCGGCTGTCGGAACAGCCGATCCAGAGATATTCCGGTGCCTGCTGGCGCGCCAGGCGGCGGAAGAAATCGGCATCGGCCGCGGCGATGCGCGCCGCCCAGGCCCGGTTTCTGGCTTTCAGATGGTCGAGCATGCCTCTGCCCTTAGAGGGAGCGTGGCCCGCGGTCAAGCGTGGGGCTGGCCCGAGCTGAGCTCGATTTCGTCATATCGCTTGAGGCGATAGATCACGCTGGCGGCCAGCCAACTCGCAGCGAAGATGCCGATGATGAGATAGCCCAGCGCACCGAAACTGTCGTTGAGATCGCCGATCAGGTCCCAGAACCCGCCGGCGAGGTCGAATTTGCTGGCGATCAGGCCCAGTACCTCGATCCCCCCGACCAGCAACGCCACCACCACCGATACCGCGGTGATGGTCATGTTGTAGTAGAGCTTGCGGATCGGTTTGATGTAGGCCCAGCCATAGGCGCCCAGCATGAGGATCCCGTCGGCCGTGTCGACCAGCGACATGCCGGCGGTAAAGAGCGCGGGGAAAACCAGGATCGACCAGACCGGCAGGCCCTTTGAGGCCTCGGCGGCCGAGATGCCCAGCAGGCCGATCTCGGTTGCCGTATCGAAACCGAGACCGAAAAGCAGACCCAGCGGATACATCTGCCAGCTATGGCGGATCATGGCAAAGAGCGGGCGGAACAGGCGCGCCAGCAGGCCGCGGCCCGCCAGCAGCGCATTCATGTCCTCCTCGACATAGCGGCCACCGGCCTTCACCCGGCGGAAACTGCGCACGACGCCACCAAGGATCGCAATGTTCATTACCGCGATCGCCAGCAGGAACAGGGCGGAAACCAGCGTGCCCACCGTGCCGCCCCATTGATGGACGGAATTGAACTCAACCTTGAAGGCGAGGGCGGTTGCCGCCACCGCGATGGAGGCCAGCACCACGATGGTGGAGTGGCCCAAGGAGAAAAAGAAGCCGACGGCAACCGGGCGTTTGCCCTCGCTTATCAGCTTGCGCGTCACATTGTCGATGGCCGCGATATGATCGGCATCCACAGCATGGCGCAGGCCGAAGCTGTAGGCGAGAAGGGCCGTGCCCAGCAGTACCGGATGATCGTGAAAGGCGCTGAGGGCCCAAAGCCAGGCGATGGCGTTGAATCCCACAAGCAAGCCGGCGATGGCGAGAATCCGTGCCGGCAGCCCGTCGGCTCTCCCATTGAAAATCTTGCGCACCGCGCCCAGCATCGAAGGCCCCTGAGCCAAATTTTCGTGATTTTAGCTTCGACGATTTGCCGACGGTGTGTCTTTCAGCGGAGCGACCCTGATACCCCAAAACGCGCCAACGGGAGAAGGGTGAATCGCGGGGCGGGTTAATCCCGATTTAATGCACTCCGCCGCCATTCACTACGATCGTCTCGCCGCTAATATAGCCCGCGCCGGCGAGCAGGAAAAAGATGACTTCGGCATAATCCTCGGGCCGGCCGGCGCGGCGCAGCGGAATGCGCTCGATGGTCTCGGCGACATCTTCGGGCTTCCATTGGCAATCCCAGCCGGAGCCTTCCACCAGATGCGGGGCGATGGCGTTCACGCGCACCTCCGGCCCGAGTGCGCGGGACCATTCCTTGGTCAGCAGAATCAGGGCCGCCTTGGTTGCGGCATAGACGCTGGAGGAGGCGCCATGGCCGAGGCCCGCCGTTGAGGCAACGTTGACCACAGCGCCATGGGATTTGCGCAGATAAGGTGATGCTGCAGCAACGCAGCGATAGGGGCCGATCTGGTTGACGGAGACGAGCTTCTGCCAAAAGGCCTCGTCCATCCGCGCGAAATCGTCAGGGGGGATGGGCGCGCTGGTGCCCGGCGTCGCCGCGTTGTTCACCAGATAGTCGAGCCCGCCAAGTTTCTCGGCAGCATCCTTCACCATGCGCGCCGTATCGGGGCCGTCGCCCACATTGCCGGGACAGGCATGCACTTCACGGCCCAGACGATGCAGGCGCGCCACCTCGCGGGTCAGCTTCTCGCTGGTCGCCAGATCGTTGATGGCGACCCGCGCCCCGCAGCTTGCGAGCTTTTCGACCGTGGCAAGCCCGATACCTGAAGCGCCACCCGTGACCAGCGCTGACTTGCCGCGCAGATCGGCTGTGATCATCGTTCCCCCTCCTGGCTTTTATGCCGGCAAACCCGCCTTCAGCAGTGCATCGCGGTGATGCGCCGCATCCTCCGGCCGCTTATAGGGCAGGGTCGCGAGATACTTCGACACCGTGAAACTCGGCTGGCGCTTCAGCACCTCCGCCGTATGGGCCTTTGCCTGTTTTTCGTCGCCAAGCTCCGCATGGCAGGCGGCGAGAAAGGCGTGCTGGAAATGATCGGGCGCCGACAGTTTCTTGAGCGCCTCGACCGCCTCGGGGTAGTGCCGGCCGGTGAAATAGGCGCGGCCCAGATGACTCCAGAAGCGTTCGGGATGATAGGGGTTGAGGCGCATCGCCTTCCTGATCCACTCCACGCCGTCATCGGCCTGGCCGAGCCATGTGAGCAGTTCACCTTGTTGAACCACGATCAGATCGTCGTTCGGGTTCAGCACCAGCGCGCGGTCCTGGTGATACTCGGCCTTGTCCAGCTTGTGCATGTTGACGTTGATCGCCGCCAGGATGCGGTGAACGTCGCTGTCATTGTCGTCGAGCTTGAGCGCGGTCGCGAGCTCGCTGGTCATCGTGTTCCAGGCGGCATCGCGATCCTTGGCAAAGCCGTTCACCCAGGATTGCCCCAGCGTGCAGCCATACCAGGCATGGGCGTGGGCGTAGTTCGGATCGAGCTCGATGGCGCGCTCCAGCAGGCGCAACGCCGTGCCGTTGTCCTCGGGTGACGAGCGGTGATGGTGCAGCTTGCCCGCGAGCACGCATTCATAGGCGGCCATGCTCTCGGTCGGCTTCTTCGCCACGCGATCGCGCATGGCGGCCTCTACCCGGCCCGGCAATGTCGCGACGATGGATGTGGTGATCTCGTCCTGGATGGCGAAGATATCGGAGAGATCGCGGTCATAGCGCTCGGCCCAGATGTGGCGGTCGCCCTCCGTATCGATCAGCTGGACATTGACTCGCACGCGATTTCCCGCCTTGCGTACGCTGCCTTCCACGAGATAGTGCACGCCCAGCTCGCGGGCGATCTTCTTCACATCGACCGGCTTGCCCTTGTATCGGCTGGAGGTGTTGCGCGAGATGACCAGCAGGTCGCGAAAGCGCGACAGCTCGGTCAGGATGTCTTCGGTCAGCCCGTCGGCGAAAAACTCCTGTTCCGCATCGCCGCTCATATTGGCGAAGGGCAGCACCACGATGGCCGGCTTGTCGCGCCCCGACAACGATTCGGCGTGAAGGGTACCAGGAGCCGTGCCAGGAACCGCAGGGGATCCTGCGCCTGCGATGCTGTAGACCCGGACCGACTTGGCGAAATTCTTGACCGATTGCTCGCCCATGTCGCGGAAGGCGAGCTGCAGCTTGTTGCCGACATGCTGATGGGCGGTATCGGAAAGACAGATGCCGCCGGGCTCCGCCAACCCCTCCAGCCGCGCGGCCAGGTTCACCCCGTCGCCGTAAAGATCACCCCCCTCGACGATGACGTCGCCCAGATTGACGCCGATGCGCAATACGATCTGCCGATCCGCGGGCTGGCCGGCATTGGCCGCCAGCATGCTCTTCTGCACCTCGACGGCGCATTGCACGGCATTCACCACGCTGGGGAATTCCACCAGCACGCCGTCGCCCATCAGCTTGAAGATTCGCCCGCCATGCTGCTTGACCAGGGGCGCCAGCACGTCATTGCGCCGCTGCTTGAGGGCGGCGAGCGTGCCGGCTTCGTCCTCGCCCATCATCCGGCTGTAGCCGACGACATCGGCGGCAAGAATGGTGGTCAGGCGACGCTCAGAATTCATCGTTTTACCTTCGCCGGTTTGGCCTCAACGCCCCCAGCCCAGCGTCATATTATCAAGTTTAGTCCGGGCATCGGCCAAAGGCGAGGGCCGGGCGCAAATGTATGCCGACAACGCTTGCCGCATGGCTGCCAATTGCAACCTGCGGCGCTGTCGCCAGGCGGGGGTGATAGCTTGCGCTCCCGCGTCGAACCTCCGCGGCATGAAGTGAGTGAGATCGGATAGTGAGCCAGATCTATGTCGACGGCGATGCCTGCCCGGTGCGCGAGGAGGTCTATCGCGTGGCCGGCCGCCTGTCGCTGCAGGTCATCGTCGTCTCCAACGGCTCGCGGCCGATCCGCCCGCCAGGCCTCGACAATGTCCGGATGATAATGGTCGACGACAAGGCCGATGCGGCGGATGACTGGATCGCCGAGAGGATCGCGGATGTGGATATCTGCGTGACGGCCGATATCCCGCTGGCCTCGCGCTGCCTCGCCAAAGGGGCGCGGGCGATTGCACCGACGGGCAAGGTCTGGACCAGCGACAATATCGGCCATGCGCTGGCGGGCCGCGAGGTCGCGCGCCATCTGCGCGAGCTGGGCACCGGTGGCGGCGGACCCGCGCCTTTCAGCAAGGCCGACCGTTCGAAGTTCCTCAGCGCGCTCGATACGCTGGTCCAGGCGGCGCTACGCGAAAACCGCCAGCCCGCTCCCAAGCCGGGGGCGCCATCATGACCGCCAGCGCGATTACAGCCGATCGGCCCGTCGGGGTGGCCCTGGGCGGATCCATTGCGCTCGCTTCAGCCATGGGCATCGGTCGCTTCGTCTACACGCCGATCCTGCCTTTCATGGCCGATGGGCTCGGCCTGACCAAGGGCGAGGCGGGGCTGATCGCCTCGGCCAATTTCCTGGGTTACATGCTGGGGGCGCTCGCAGCATCCAGCCCGGCGCTGCGCGGCAGCCGGCGCAGCTGGGCAATCGCCGCATTGGCCTTCAGCGCCGTCTCGACCGGGGTGATGGGGCTGTTCACGGACATGCCCGTTTTCCTGCTGCTGCGCTTCATCGGCGGCGTGGCCAGCGCCTTTGCCCTCGTCTTCTCCTCCGCCCTGGTGATGGATCGCCTCGCCGCGGCGAAGCGTCCGGCGCTGATCGCGCTCTATTTTGCCGGGGTGGGCAGCGGCATCGTCACCTCGGCCCTGCTGGTCGCGGGGCTGGCGGCGGCTGGTTATGGCTGGCGGGATTTCTGGTTCGCCAGCGGCGTTCTCGCTTTGCTGGGTCTCGGCCTTTTCATGTCCCTGGTGCCGGGCAGTGCCGACGCGCCGGCAAAGCCTGTCGAGACCGGTGCCGGCGGCCGCGACCCTCGCCTGGTTGCCCTTATCGTGTCCTACGGCCTGTTCGGCTTCGGCTATGTCATCACCGCCACCTTCATCTCAGCCATCGTGCGCTCCGAACCGGCGCTCAAATCGCTGGAGCCGGCGATTTGGCTGATTGTGGGCATTGGTGCAATTCCCTCCGTCGCAATTTGGGCGGCGATCGGCCGGCGCATCGGCAATGGCCGCTCCTATGCGATCGCCTGCCTGGTGGAGGCAGGTGCGGTGAGCCTCAGCGTCATCTCGCTCTCGCCCTTTGCCGTCGCGCTGTCCGCCCTGCTGCTCGGCGGCACCTTCGTCGGGGTTACCGCGACGGGCCTGGTCAATGCCCGCGAACTCTCGCGCGTCGATCCCCGGCGCAATCTCGCCTTGATGACGGCCATCTTTGGCATCGGCCAGATGATCGGCCCGACCTTCGGCGGCTTCCTGCATGATATGAGCGGCAGTTTCCGCCTGCCGACCCTGGCCGCGGCCGGCGTGCTGGTGATTGCCGGCTTGATCGTCGGCCTGACCGCCACGGCTAGACCGGCGCCGCGCTGAGAGTGCTATTCTCGCCGGCAGCCGACGGGAGGGCGCCATGCCGAGTTTCGATATCGTCTCCAAGACCGACCTGACCGAAGTGGATAACGCGTTGCGCAATATCGAGCGCGAGATCGCCACGCGCTTCGATTTCAAGGGCTCGCAATGCAAGATCGAGCGCCAGGAATCGACGCTGACGGTGCTGGCCGACGATCAACCCAAGATGAAGCAGATGCATGAGCTGCTGAAGCAGCATCTGACGCGGCGCAAGGTCGATGCCAACGCCCTCGACTTCAAGGAGCCGGAACGCGCCTCCGGCGACAAGGTGCGCCAGGTGGTAATCGTGAAGCAGGGTATCGACCGCGAGCTCGCCAAGAAGATCGTGACGGGGCTGAAAGACAGCAAGCTGAAAGTCCAGGCCTCCATCCAGGGCGACGAGCTTCGCGTCACCGGCAAGAAGCGCGACGATCTGCAGGATGCCATCGCCGCGGTGCGCGGCATGAAAATTGAGCAGCCACTGCAATATGTGAATTTCCGCGACTGAGTTGTCTCAACCGCCGGCGTAGCGCCTGATCCATTCCTTCTGGATGCGCGTCATCCAGGATTCATGCGGCTCCAGCAATTGGGTTCCCAGCTCCCGGTTCGTCGGCACCGCCGGGTTGGGCGGGATCGCGGCGAAGGCCGCGCGCTGTTCGTCGGTCAGCTTGGTGAGATCGAGCACGCTGAAGGCGCCGAGATAGCGGGGATCCTGCGCGCGCGCCTGGGCCTCCACCGACAGCAGAAAATTCGCCACCACCATCGCGCCCTCCTTGGCTGAGGCATTAAAGGGAATGGCGACGAAGTTCGTATTGCCGATGGTGCCGCCCTCCAGCACATAGACGCGGGCCGTTGCCGGCAGCAGGTTCTGGGCGATGCTGGTGGCCGCCTCGAA
>DASXQK010000004.1:0-10857 GCA_036493015.1 Dongiaceae bacterium
GGCCTCGGCACGGGGCAGGCGCAGCACGCGGACCGGCGCCAGGATCACATTCTCCAGCACGCTCATATGGGGAAACAGGTTGAAGCTCTGGAAGACGATGCCGACATCGCGGCGCAGCGCATTCACATCCACGCCCGGCCCGGTCATGCGATCGCCATGGATGCGGATTTCCCCGGACTCGATTTCCTCCAGCCCGTTGATGCAGCGAAGCAGCGTGGATTTGCCGCAGCCCGAAGGCCCGATCAGGCAGACGACCTGATGTTCCTCGACCTCCAGGCTCAGCCCCTTGAACACAACATGTTCGCCGAAGCTTTTATGGATATCGCGGATTTCGATCAGCGCCATGGGATCAGCTTCCGATTCAACTTCCGACTCAGCTTCCGACTCAGCTTCCACTGGCCCGCATGCGGCGCTGGTCGCGCTCAACCAGCCTGTCCACCATGCGGGCCTGGGGAATGGTGATGAGCACGAACAGGATCGCCACGGTGGTCACGGGCGACAGGTTGAAATGGTTGCTGGCGATGATCTTGGCCTGGTTGAAGGCATCGATGGTACCGATGACATTGACCAGCGCCGTATCTTTTTGCAGGCCGATGAAATCGTTCAGCAGCGGCGGGATAATCCGGCGCACGGCCTGGGGCACGATGACGTAGCGCATGGTCTGCATATAGGAGAGGCCGAGCGAGCGCGCCGCGGCGGTCTGGCTCCAATGAATGCTCTCGATGCCGGCGCGATAAACCTCGGCGACGTAGGCCCCATAAGTCAGGGTCAGCGCCAGGATGGCGAAGGATTCCTGCGAGAGGTCCTGCAGGATCGGCAGGTGGGTCAAGGGAATGCCGAAGCCGATGAGATAGATGTTGATGATCGCCGGCAATCCCCGGAATACATCGGCATAGAGCGTCGCCATCACCCGGATCGGCCAGCCGGCTGGCCCCGGCGCCAGGCGGGCGAGCGCGATCACCAGGCCCCAGATCAACACCAGCACCTCGGCGACGACGAAGATATAGACGTTTGTCCAGAAGGCCTTCAGCACCAGCAGGAAGGTGTTGAAGATCAGCGGCAGCATGAAGAACGTGCGGCTGACCGCCAGATTGTTGGCGATCAGGAACTGCATCACCAGCAGGATCAGCATCAGGGCTGCGGCAAAGCCGAAGCTGTACCAGGCAAGGCCGCGGGCAGCGGCACCGGCGACCCGCGCAGCGATGACGTCGCCCTTGACCAGGGCTTCGCGGGCGCGGCTAGCCAATTGGAAGCTGCGCAGCGCCGGCAGCAGCAGGCAGGCGCAGCCGAGCCCGAACAGGATAAGGATCCCATCGGCCAGCATGCTGCCCTGACCCAGCGTCGCCAGCGCGCCGCGCACGCCGTTCAGGGTGCCCCAGGCCGAAGCAAGCGCCAGCGCCGCCACGCCCAGCGCCGTCAGGGCCCAGCTTGTCGGGTCGGTCGGCCGCGAGGCGGCGCGCCATTGCCGCTCGCGGCCCGAACTGCCGGACGGAAACATGCCGCCGCCGTCCGAGGTCATCGGCCGCCCCGGCGGCGTGAGCCGTCAAACATCGAGAATCGACCGCCGGCCGAGGTCATCGGCCGCCCCGGCGGCGTGAGCCGTCAGACATCGAGAATCGACCGCCGGCCGAGGTCATCGGCCGTTGCTTTCACAACCCGGTCAGGGCTGGAAATAAGGGACTGTCGAGGGATCGGTGCCCCAGGCCGCTGATAGGTATTTGGCCGACAGCTTCTTCAGGGTGCCGTCGTCGATCATCGACTGAATGATCTTGTCGAACGTCGCCTTGTTGGCTGAATCCTTCGGGTAAAGTGCGCCATAAGTCTCGCCGGTTGCATATTGTCCAACGACGGTCTGCGCCCCGCCCGAGGCCGTGGCCTGCGCCAGTACGATGGCGGTATCGGTCATTGCGGCGTCGATCTGGTTGGCCGCGAGTGCAGCGAACATGCTAGGCGTGTCGGGGAACTGTTTTACCTGGGGCTCCGGCTTCAGCTTGCCGGTGACGAAATCAGCTCCGGTGGTTGCCGTCTGCACGCCGATTCGCAAGCCCTTCATCGTCGGGCCATCGACCTTCAGCCCCTTGGTCACCAGGATGCCGATATCGGAGCTGAAATAGGGCACCGAGAAATCGACCACCTTCTTGCGCTCATCCGTTATGGAGATTTCCGAGAGCGCCAGATCGAAGGCCTTGGTCTGGCCGGCCACCAGCGCATCCCAGGCGACATTGGTTACCGCTACCTTATCCAGGCCGGCGCGATAGGCGATGTTGGCGGCCATGCAGTATTCATAGCCGTCCTTGATCGTGTCCGGCGTGTCGCCGTTCCACCAGCCGGGCGACGGCAGGTTCACCTCGACCGTCAATTGGCCGGCGACCGCCGGGGTCAGCGGAAACGAACCCTTCTGGCCGGTCATCTCGCAATTGCCGATCATGTCGGCGGCGGCTGCCGGCCGGGCAAGGCCAAGTGCCAGCACGGTGGCGGCGACGGCAACGCTGCCCAGCAGGGCCGTGGCGCCAAGACGCAGGGATTTCATGGAAAGCCTCCTGATATGAAAAATTTTCGCACCATACCGGCCGCCCCCCGGCCGGGCATAGCTGGGCCTATTTGAGGCCGGGTGGGGCCGAAAAGACAAGCCTGTGATTTATATGATTCTCGGGGGCGCCACCGCCCGGACCGAGCCTCACATTTCAAGGCGACGGTTCAAATCCGAACGGGCATCATCGAGCAGTTGAATGGAGAATAGCCATGCGCGTGATCGATTTGACCCAGCCCTATGGCCCTTCGACCATCGTCTGGCCGGGCTCGCACCCGCCGAAATTCACCACGACCGAGAACCATGCCGAGCATGGCTGTTTTGCCCGCTCCGTTCACCTCTATGAACACACCGGCACGCATCTCGACGCGCCGGCGCATTTCGTCGATGGGGCGGAGACGGTCGACCAGATTTCCGTCGAACGGCTGGTCTGTCCGCTGGCCGTCATCGATATCGAGGCCGCCTCGACGAAGAATCCCGATTACGCGCTCGCCATCGCCGATATCGAACGCAGCGAATCAACCCATGGGGCGATCGCGGTGGGCTCCGCCGTGCTGGTTCATACCGGCTGGGGCAAGCGCTACCGCGATACCGCTAGCTATATCGCCGATGGGAAGGGCGGGCGTTTGCGCTTTCCCGGCGTCGGGCGCGAGGCGGCCCTCTGGCTGATCGAACAGCGCGGGATCATCGGCATCGGCATCGATACGGTGGGCATCGATCCCGGTGCGGACCAGGATTTCACCGTGCATCGCCATGCCACATTGCCCAATGGCGTCTGGCATCTCGAAGGTCTGGTCAATCTCGAGAGCGTGCCGGCGCGGGGCGCGACGATTTTTGTCGGTGTGCTGCCCTTCGTCGGCGGCTCCGGTGCGCCGGCCCGCGTTATCGCGGTGGCGTGAGAGGCCAGGGACCGCCGATATGGAACTCGAGACACCGCGTCTTCGATTGCGCCATTGGCGCCCGCAGGATCGAGCGCCGTTCTTTTCGATCAACACCGAGCCCGAGGTGCTGCGCTATCTCCCGCCGCTGGCGCGGGCCGGCTCCGACGCCATGCTCGACCGCTACGAGGCACATTTCGCCAGGAACGGCTGGGGTTACTGGGCGCTGGAGGAAAAGGACAGCACCGCCCTGATCGGCTGCGCCGGGCTGATGCATGTTCCCTTCGAGGCTTTCTTCACGCCGGCGGTGGAAATCGGCTGGCGGCTATCGGCCAGTTGGCAGGGCAAGGGATTCGCAACCGAGGCGGGGCGCGCAGCCCTGGGCTATGCCTTCGGTCCGATGGGGCTGGATCGCGTTATCAGTTTTACCTCGCTGCTGAACATACCCTCGCTCAAGGTGATGGAGCGCCTGGGGATGACGCGCTTGGGCGAATTCGACAATCCGTTCCTGCCGGAAGGCCATGCGCTGCGGCCCCATGTCGCCTATGAGATCAAGCCGGATTAAGGGCTCGGCGAACTAGCTCGGGCGGGTTTCCAGATGGCAGGCCGCGATATGCCCCGGTTCGCCGCGCGGGGTCAGCAGCGGCGGCTCAACCCGGCAGCGCGCCATCACATAGGGGCAGCGCGGATGGAAGGGGCAGCCGGGCGGGATCGCCAGCGGGCTCGGCAATTCGCCGCGCACGGCATCGACGATGGAGCGTCGGGCGGGATCGAGCTCCGGCGCCGCCTTCAACAACGCCGCCGTGTAGGGATGCGCCGGGCGCGTGAACAGGATCTCCGTCTCGGCCAGCTCGACAATGGCGCCCAGATACATGACCGCCACCCGGTGCGAGATATGGCGCACCAGGCGCAGATCATGGGCGATGAACAACACCGTCAGATGCAGCCGCGCCTGGAGTTCCAGCAGCAGATTGACGATCTGGGCCTGTACCGATACGTCGAGGGCGGAGACCAGCTCGTCGGCGATCAGGCATTCAGGCTCGACGGCCAGCGCGCGGGCAATTCCGATGCGCTGGCGCTGGCCGCCGCTGAATTCATGGGGATAGCGGTCGGCCGCATCGCCGGGCAAACGCACCAGATCGAGCAATTCGGCAATCCTTTGGCCGATGGCGTCGCCCTGGCGCAAATCGTGAAATGAGATCGCCTCACTCAAGGCCTGGCGCACGGTCATGCGCGGGTTGAGGGAGCTGTAAGGGTCCTGGAAGACCATCTGGACACGGCGGTTATAGGCGCGGCGTTCCGCGCCCTGAAGCTTCAGCACCTCGGTGCCGGCGAAATCGATGCGGCCCGATTTGGGTTCGTGCAGGCGCACCAGGCAGCGCGCCAGCGTGGATTTGCCGCAACCGGATTCGCCGACGATGCCCAGCGTCTCGCCACGCTTCACGCTGAAGCTGATGCCGTTGAGCGCGCGCACGATCTGCACGGGATGTCCCGCCAGCCGGTCGACCAATCCGCGCTGGCGGGGAAAGGTCATCACCAGATCGCGGACGTCGATCAGCGGCGGGGTGATCGCATCCATGATCAGGCCCCGGCTCCCGCCACATCCTGATGGCGGATGCAGGCGGAGCGGTGATCGGGGGCGACCTCGACCAGCGGCGGCACGGCATCATCGCAAGGCCCGACCTTGAAGCGGCAGCGCGGCGCGAAGGGACAGCCGGGCGGCATCGTCGTCGGCGAGGGCGGCTGGCCGGGAATCGAGGCCAGCGGTTGGCGCACCAGATCGGCGCGCGGCACGGAATTGAGCAGCCCCAGCGTGTAGGCGTGGCGCGGTTGGCGGAAGAGCGCTGCCACGCGGCCCGTTTCGACTACGCGCCCCGCATACATGACCGCCAGGCGATCGCAGGTCTGGGCGATGACGCCCAGGTCATGGGTCACCAGGATCACACTCATATTCAGTTCCTGGCGCAGCCGCAGGATCAGTTTCAGGATCTGGTCCTGGATGGTGACGTCCAGCGCTGTGGTCGGCTCGTCCGCCAGCAGCAGGCTGGGGTTGGAGGCGAGTGCAATGGCGATCATGGCGCGCTGGCGCATGCCGCCGGAGAATTGATGGGGATAATCCTCCAGCCGTGTCTTGCCGGCGGGAATCCCGACCTGGTCCATCAGTTCCACGGCGCGGGCCTGGCGGCCGGCGGCATCCAGCGTGGTGTGTTCCTTCAGGTTTTCGCGGATCTGCGTTCCCACGGTCAGCACCGGGTTCAGCGCCGTCATCGGCTCCTGGAAGATCACCGCGATCTCGCCGCCGCGAACCCGGCGCAATTCCGGCTCCGATAGCGTCATCAGGTCGCGACCGCGCCAGATCACCTTGCCGCTGACATGGCCGGGCGGGCGCACCAGGCGAAGGATGGAACGCAACGTGACGCTTTTGCCCGAACCCGATTCCCCGGCGATGCCCAGCACCTCGCCAGGTCCGACTTCGAAATCGACCCCATCGACGGCGATCAGCTGGCCATGGGCCGTGCCGAAGGAGACGCGCAGGTCCTCGACCGAGAGCAGGGGATCACGGGCGGTACTGGTCACGGGCTCAGGAACGCTTGCGGAAGAGGTCGGCGATACCGTCGCCGACCAGACTGAAACCCACGCCGGCGAGCACGATGGCAATGCCAGGAAAACCGGAAATCCACCAGGCGGTGCTCATGAAATTCTTGCCGTCGGCGATGATGACGCCCCACTCCGCGGTCGGGGGCTGGGCACCGAGGCCGAGATAACCCAGGCTCGACCCCAGCAGGAGGGCGAGCGCCATATCCGTCATCCAATAGACGATGATGGGTGTGATCGCGTTGGGCAGAAGATGGCGGAAGATGATGCGCGCCGAGTCATAGCCCAGCACCCGCGCAGCGGCGGCGTAGTCGCTATGCTTCTGCACCTGGATATCGGCACGCATCAGCTTGGCATAGAACACCCAGCCCACGGCGCTGACGGCGATATACATGTTGATCAGGCCGGGTCCGAGCACGGCGACGATGGCGATGACGATCACCAGGAAGGGGAATGTCACCACCAGATCGACCAGGCGGCCGAACACGGCATCCAGCCAGCCGCCATAGAAGCCGATCAGCGCGCCGACAATGGTGCCGAAGATCAGCGGAAACAGCGTGCAGAAGAGCGCGATCTCGAGATCGACGCGCGAAGCCCAGATGACGCGGGACAGCATGTCGCGGCCGAAATTATCCGTGCCGAACCAATGCGCCAGGCTGGGCGGCGCCGACAGATGCTGATAGTCGAAGGCGATCGGATCGTAGGGGGCAAAGAATCCGGGAAACAGGCTGAACAGCATCAAGGCCGCCAGCAGGACGGTACCGATTCCCAAAGACAGGCGCCGGCGGCCGCCCGCACGCAGGAACGAAGGGGTGGCAAGCGTTACGCTCATCGTTGCGCGATCCGGGGATCGAGGGATGCCTGAACCATGTCGGTCGCCAGGAAGACGAGAGAGACGAGGATCGCGAGCGCCAGGGTCAGGCCCTGGATCACCGGATAGTCGCGGCCGTAAATGGATTCGATCATCAGCCGGCCGACGCCGGGTATGGCAAAGACCGATTCGGTGATGACCGCGCCCCCGATAAGCGTGCCGATATTTAGGCCGAACAGGGCCACCGTGGAGATCAGCGCGTTGCGCAGCACATGGCGGCCCAGCACCAGGCGGCTGCGCAGCCCCTTGGCGCGGGCGAAATCGACATAATCGGCGTTGAGCACCTCGATGATCCCGTTGCGCAGGTTGCGCATCAGCACCGCGGACAGGCTGAGCGCCAGCGTCAGCGCCGGCAGGAACAGGTGATAGAGGTCGGATCCCAGATTGTCGGAGAATCCGCCGACAGGAAACCAGCGCAGACCGACGGCGAAGAAGCGCAGCAGGACGAGGCCCAGATAGAAGACCGGCATGGAAAGCCCGATCTGGAACAGCACGCGGATCACGGTGTCGGTCCGGGCATCGCGGTTGAGCGCGGCAAGGAAAGCCAGCGGCACGGCCAGCAGAAGCGACAGCAACCCGGCGAAGGCGCTGAGCAGCAGCGTCACCGGCAGGCGCTGCAGGATCAGGCTGGTGACCGGCACTTTCAGGATGATGGAGTCGCCGAGATTGCCCTGAAAGAAGTTGCGCAGGAAAAACAGGAACTGCACCAGGATCGGCTTGTCGAGGCCGTATTGGGCGTTGAGCCGCAGCACATCGGCGTCGGTCGCCTTCAGTCCCAGGATGGCGCTGCTGGGATCGCCCGGCAGCAGGCGCACCAAGACGAAAGCCACGACCATGATCAGCAGGAAGGTGGGCAGGATCTGAACCAGCCGCACGACGAGATAGTTGAGGTTCACGGGACCCTCATGCTGTCGGCGAATCGCTACCCGCGGCTCATTCAGAACGGCGCCGCCGGGCCCGGCTTGTGACCGGGACCCGGCGGTCTGCTCTTAATCGCAGATCAGCTTACTTCTCGATATAGGCACCCGAGAAGATGTTGTTGCCGAGCGGGATCTGGTTGAAGCCCTTCACATTCTTGCGCAAGGCAACCGGATAGGGCGACTGATACAGGAATATGATCGGCGGCGCTTCCATGTAACGCATCTGGATTTGCTTGTAGATATCGGCGCGCTTGGCGGCGTCGGTCTCCTTCTGTCCGGCATCGAACCAGGCCTCGATATCCTTGTCCTCGTATCCGCTGTGCAGCGACTGGATGTTGCGGAAATCGGCGAAATAGGAGGTGATTTCGCTGGGATCGGCAATGTCGTCGGTCCACAGCGAGCATCGCATCTGGAAGTTGCCGGCGCGATATTTCGCCGTGCGCGTGGCGTTATCCACCTGGTCGATCACCAGCTTCACGCCCACCGCCCCCCACATCTGCTGCAGGGTGGAGAGGATGGCGATTTCGTCCGCGCTGCCGGCGAGGGCGAGGGCGTGGACTTCTGTGCCATCCGCAACACCGGCAGCCTTCAACAGATCCTTGGCCTTGGCCGGATCATAGGGATAGGCGGGGCCGTTATCGTAGACAAGCGGCGTGGCCGAGGACATGAACGAGACCAGCGGCTTGCCGACATCGAAGGTGACGATCTTGATCAGCGCCGGCTTGTCGACGGCGTAGTTCAGCGCTTGGCGGACCTTGGGATCGGCAAGGACGTTGGCCGAACCGTCCGTCAGCTTCGGGCGCACCATCATGGTGATCAGCTGGACCTTGGTCGATGGGAACAGCGCCATGTTGAGGTTCGGGTCGCCTTGCAGCTCGTGCACCCGGGCATAGGGGATCAGCTCGGCGCCGTCGACCTCGCCCGCCTGCAGCTTCAGGATTCGGGTGTTGTCGTCGGGAATGACCGGGAAATCGACCTCATCGAGATAGGGCAGTGGTTTTCCATCCTCGCCCATCTGCCAATAGTAGGGATTGCGCTTCAGCACCATCTGCGTGCCGCGCTGCCAGCTATCGAACATGAAGGGGCCGGAGCCGACCGGATGTTCGACGAAGGCCTTGACCTTGTCGTCGATCGTGGCGCCTGCCTGTGCCATGACCAGCTTGCTGGGCAGGATCGCCGTATTGAAGGTGGCGATGCCGGCGGCGAGTGTCGGATCGGGATTTTTCAGATGCAGCACGACGGTCTGCGGATCCTTGATCTCGACGGAATCAACACTGCCAAGAATGAAACTCCAGATGCCTTCCTTGGGATCGCGCGCGCGATCGACATTCCATTTGATGTCGTCGGCCGTGATTGGCGAGCCGTCGGAGAACTTCGTTCCCTGGCGCAGGGTGAGGGTCATGGAGAGGCCGTCGTCGGCGACCTTGTAGTCGCTGGCGAGACCGGCGACCACGCCTTTGCCGTCGGCCGTGGGCTGCAGCAGCGTGTCGAAGAGATTGGTCATGATCCAGATGTCGACGTTGGCATCGGTCAGCACCGGATCGAGTTGGAGTGAATCGGCGTAGCGGGCAAAAATCATCTTCCCGCCGCGCTGCGCGGCTTCAGCGCTTACGGTCAGGCCGAGCAGAACGCCGGCCAGCACCAGCAATCGTAACCCTCGGTTCATCGGAAGATCTCCCTGCGAAAGAGAACGGTAGGCTTTGGTGTGTTGTTATAGTCAGCTATGACACCATGCCATACCGGCCCTGTCAACGCAGCGGGGCTGCCGGCGCCAAACTTGTCTCAACCAGGGTCAAGGCGGGGAGACCGGTATCAGCGAAGCCGTTGATCAGACTCGGCAATACCTGTACAAAGCGGGAACAGGTGGAACGACTTCCGCGGCTTGAAGCGGAAGGGCTGGTGTTATAGTGTATGATAACACAACACCGAAAGCAGCGATGCCCTTCAACATCGATCCCGACCTGCCGGTCCCCCTGGGCAGCCAGCTTCGCGGGGTGATCGAATACGGCATCGTCTGCGGGCAGTTGGCGCCGGGTTACCGGTTGCCGCCGGTGCGCGCCATGGCAAGCCAGCTCGGCATCGCCCCCATGACCGTCAGCCAGGTCTACAAGGAATTGAAGGCGGCGGGCCTGCTGGAGACCAAGCCCGGCCACGGCACCTTTGTCAGTACCTCTGTCCTGGCCCAGATACGCCCGCAGGTATTGGAACTTCAGCCCCGTATCGACGCGCTGCTCGACGAGGCCGCCGCCGCCGGGCTGACAAGTGCGGATCTCGTCACCCTGATCAATGCACGCATCAACCGGCGCAACCGGGCGACCCGTGCCCTGCGCCTGGTCTTCGTCGGTATTTTCGAAGAGGCGACCCGTGCCTATGGCGTCGATATCCAGTCGCATCTGCCGGCTGGCGACACGATCCAGACGACGACCCTGGGGGCGATTGCGAGCGACGATCTGGCGCGCAAGCGTGCGGTGAATGCCGACCTCGTTCTCACGCTCGCCAACCGCAAGAACGAGGTGCAGGAAATCCTGGGCCCCAAACGGCGCGTCATGGGAGTGAGCTATATCCCCTCCGAGCGCACGCGCACCTTGCTGGCCCAGATCGATCCCCTGGCGCGCATCGCCATCGTATCCACCTTTCCGGAATTCCTGCCTTTCATGAAGGCGGGCGTGCAGCGCTTTGCTCCCCATGTCCACGATATCCGCGCCACCATCCTGGAAAGCGCCGATCTGGCCCAGGTGCTGCAGGGCGCCGACGTCGTGGTGCGCGCTTCCGGTTCCGAGCGCGTCATCGGCATGTTGCCGCCCGACACGCCATCCTTCGAATACCGCCACACCCCCGATCCGCGCGAGATCGACCAGGTGCTGCTGCCCATGCTGGAAGAAATCCGCGGGGATGCGGCGCAACCCATCAGCCCAACATCAGCGACCCTCAGGAGGTCCCATGAAAATTAAAGACATGAACTGGATGCAGGTGGAGGAATACCTGAAGCGCGACAACCGCGCGATTCTCCCGGTGGGCAGCACGGAACAGCACGGCTATCTCAGCCTTATGGTGGATTGCATC
>DASXQK010000005.1:0-5104 GCA_036493015.1 Dongiaceae bacterium
GTCGAGCCGCCGATGGCGCCGTTGACCCGGATGGCATTCTCGAACGACTTGCGGGTCAGGATCTTCGACATGCGGATATCCTGCTGCACCATCTCGACGATGCGCCGTCCGGCCATATGGGCCAGCACCTCGCGCCGCGCATCGACGGCGGGGATCGCCGCGTTGTCCGGCATGCCGATGCCCAGCGCTTCGCACATGCTGGCCATGGTGGAGGCGGTGCCCATGGTCATGCAGCTTCCCGCCGACCGGCTCTGGCCCTGTTCAGCGGCAAGGAAATCCTCGCTGGAGATGCGGCCTGCCTTGACGTCGGCATAGACCTTCCAGACATAAGTGGCAGAGCCGATTTCCTGGCCGCGGAAATTGCCGTTCAGCATCGGCCCGCCGGAAACCGCGATGGCCGGCAGGTCGCAGCTGGCCGCTCCCATCAGCAAGGCGGGCGTGGTCTTGTCACAGCCCACCAACAGGATGACGCCATCCATCGGATTGGCGCGGATCGATTCCTCCACATCCATGCTGGCGAGGTTACGGAACAGCATGGCCGTGGGGCGCAGATTGGATTCGCCCAGCGACATGACGGGGAATTCCACCGGAAAACCGCCCATCTCATAGACGCCGCGCTTCACATGCTCGGCGATGCCGCGCAGATGCGCGTTGCAGGGGGTCAATTCCGACCAGGTATTGCAGATGCCGATGACCGGGCGGCCGTCGAACAGGTGGCCGGGCAATCCCTGGTTCTTCATCCAGCTGCGATGCATGAAAGCATTCTTGCCGGAGCCGCCAAACCAGTCGGTCGAGCGCAGCTTGCGCGGCGACTTCGCCATCGAAACCTCCCATGTTCGGTATAGCCGAACAGCGTTTGTTATTGCTATCGTAAGCCCGCGCTTCGAAGAGAGTCAACGAAGCCGGGTACAGATCATGCCAGAGCGCAGCGGCGGACAGGCAGGCAAAAGCGAGCGCTACCGGGTGCAGAGCCTGGGGCGCGCCCTCGATCTGCTGGAGGATATCGGCCGGCGCGGACGCGAAGGCGCCAGGCTGTCCGATCTCGCCCGCGGGCAATCGCTTTCCAAGGCCGCCACTTACGCCATCCTGCAAACCCTGCTGGCTCACGGCTTCGTGGCCGATGAAGGCGCCTCGATCAACCGGCGCTATCGCCTGGGATTCAGCCTGGCGCGGCTGGGCGATTTAGTGATCGCCAATATCGCCCTGGTGGATGCAGCCTTGCCCATCCTGCGCGAGCTGACGGCCGAGCTTGGCCTGACCTCTCGCGTTGCCATCCTGGACGATGGCTATGCGGTGGTCGTAGGCCGCGTCGATGCGCCGGGCGCGGTGCGCTTTGACGCAGCACTTGGCCGGCGCGAGCTGCCGCATTGCTCGGCGGTGGGTAAGGCGCTGCTGTCGCGCCTTCCGCCTGATGAAGCCCGCGCGATCCTCAGCCGCGACGAACTGCCCGTGCGCACGCCCCATACCAACACCGATACCGCGAGCCTGATGGCCGAACTCGCCCTGACCGCCCGGCGCGGCTATGCGGTGGACGACGAAGAAGATACCGAGGGTGTTGCCTGCATCGGCTGCTGCGTTTTCGATCGCACCGGTTCGGTGGCCGGCGCCATCAGTGCCACGGGCCTGAAGCAACGCGGATGGGCAAAGCGGCGCGAAGCGCTGGCCCGCACGATCGCCCACCACGCGGCGCGGATATCCCGCTCGCTCGGCGGCAGCGGGCCTGAGCCAGGTGGGTCACGGCGCGCATCATGAGCGCTGGCATTGTGGAAATCGTAAGGCTGGCCCGCGACAATCTTGCTCTCGAACTCTGCCCGGTGCTGGGCGGCTCAATTGCGAAGTTCCGCTTCAACCATCCGGCAGGCGGCATGATCGACCTGCTGCGCCCGACATCGGCGGCGAGTCTCGCCAAAGGCGATATCGAGGCCGTCGCCTGCTTTCCCCTGACGCCCTTTTCCAACCGGCTGCGCCAAGGCCGTTTTACCTTCGAGGGCCGCGAGATTGCCCTGCCGCTCAACACCAGCGGGCCTCATGTCGAGCATGGCCATGGCTGGCAAAACCCATGGCAGGCGATCGACGCAACGCCGGAGAGCGCCGTCCTGCGCCTCGCCCATAAATCAGATGCCTGGCCGTTCGATTATGTGATGGAGCAGCGTTTCCATCTGGGAGCCGATGGCCTGGAGATCGAGCTGATCACGCGCAACGAGAGCAACATGCCGATGCCTTACGGCTTCGGCCTGCATCCCTATTTTCCCCGCACGCCTGAATGCCGGCTGACGGCGGCTGTCAGCGGATTCTGGGAGACCGATGCGGAGGTCATGCCGCTTCACCACACGACCCCACCCGCAGCACTCGATCCGGCAAAGGGCCTGCCGGTCGCCGATCGGGTCATGGATAACGCCTTTACCAGCTGGCAGCGCCGCGCGGTCATCGATTGGCCGGAGCGCGCCACGCGCCTCGCCATGACTGCCACGGGCCCGCTGGGCGTACTGGTCGTCTATATCCCGCCGGGCGAAAATTATTTCTGCGCCGAACCGGTGAGCAACATCACCGACGCATTCAACCTGGCCCATGAGCGCAGCGACACCGGGATGCAGATCGTGGGGCCCGGCGCCAGTGTCAGCGCGCGGGTGACGTTGCGTCCCGAAGCGCTGGGCTAGACTAAGCGGCGCCGGTCCTAAGCAGGCCCGGCCGGCGCGAGCCTGGTGAAATCGTTCTGAATATCGCTGTCCTCGCCCGAGCCCGGTATGACGAGCTGTGCCTCCACGATCTTCGGCGAGGTGACCAGGATCTCGAGTTCGGCCGCCTTGCGGTGCAGGAAACGGTCGATGCCGTTCTGAATTCCGTCGCGCCCGGCTATGGCAATCAGTTTCTCGGCACCGGGCCGCGACAGGATGTAGGCGAAGGTGCCGCCGAGAAAACGTGAGCCATCGAAGGGTTGCAGCAGCGCAGGCCTGAAGCCGGTGGCGAAATCGTCCTGGGGTTGCGGGCGCCAATCGAAATAGCCAAGGAACACCGCATCGAAGGCGGGATGCTCGCGCGTGAGCTCGCCACAGATCTCGACCAGTTGCCCCTCGAAACCGGGGCAGAGGGTGACATCGTCTTCGAGTATCAGAAAAGCAGGATTGGCACTTTCAGCAAGATCACGCCAGACGCCCAGATGGCTGAGGGCGGTGCCGATAACGGCCCGGCGAAAGTCAAAGTCATTACCGCGGAAGAGATGCTGCAGCTCCGCCGTCAGCGAAAGGCTGCGGCCATCGATGGCGGCGAAGCGCTCGATGCGAGAGGCCAGATCTGGCCCCGCTACCTTCAACACACTGCGGCGAAAGGCATCGAGCCGGTCAGTCCGGCGATCGAGATTGATCACCCGCATACCCAACTGACGTGCCAGGTTCAGGCCCCGGGGCGGTTTATTGCCCGCCACATCCGGCAATCCTTCGCCGGCAAAGATAGGTCCAACCGCTGCCCCCTTAAACTGCGCCTCCCCGTTCAGGTCATAGGCGTTGACCCGCGTCGGATCGCCGCGCTGCGAGGTCAGCCGCCCGGCGTGCAACGCGTAGACGCCGTCGAAAAAGGCGGCGCGCAGGCCCGCATCGTAAAAACGTTCGGCAAAGTCATGCTCGAAATGTCCTGGGCCTTCGTCAAAGATGCCGACTTGAGTGAAGACGCTCGTTTTTACCATCGAAGGCCGAAACGAGAAATGCGGCCACCAGGCGTTGGTCTGCCCGGGATGCCGTTCGGTGAAGTCACGATAGGCCGCACTTCGCGGCGGATAATACTCATGCCGGACATAACGATGGCCATGGCCGGCCGAGCGCCTTGGCAGGCCGCCGGCGATATCGCGGTCGCCGAGCGTCTCGGCATAATTGCGGTTGAAGAGAACCTGCCCGATCTCCGGATTCTCCTCGAAGATTTCCAGGGCCGGGCCGATATAGGGCCGCTTCGCAAAGAAATGCCAATCATCCTCGAGATGGATCAGCCAGGGCGTGCGCACAGCCTCGCGGATAAGGTTCATGCTGCGCGCATGACCCTTGTCCGCCGGCCCCTTCCAGATGAATTCGAAGAAGGGAAATCGGCGCTCCATCTCGCTCCGGTCGGCCTCGCTGGAGCCGTCATCGACACAGATGAAGCGGTCGACAAGATCGATATCGGTGCAGGCGTTGAGGAAGGATGAAACGGTACCGATGAAGAGCGGCAGGCGACGGCAGCTTGTGATCGAGAGCGTGACGCGGGGGTTGGCCCGCGGCTCGCGGGCGGCGATGCGGGCGACCAGTTCCGTATCGTAGCGCAGGAAATCGTCCTTCAGCCGCGGCACAGCGTAATCGCGGTTCGCCTCGATCCGCGCCCGGGCGCTATCGGGCAGATCGCGATGATCAAGCAAGTCGGTAGCGAGATCGAACGCTTCCTGCGGGAAGTCGCAGTAGTAGGCCGCGATCGCCAGTTCGTCCTTGGCCCGATAATCGTAGTCGGCATTTTGCAGGAACAGCGCGCTTGCCGGTTTCGGCACCTGGGCGGCGCGCTTGGCCAGAACATAGGCGTCGAAGAAGTCTTCGTTCTTGCGCGCCAGCGCTGCCGCACGCACCAGCGGCTCGGCACGGTGAGGATGTTCGCGAAAACATTCCTCATAGGCCTCGCGCGCCTCGGCGGCGGGCCGGCCCAGCCATTCCAGGCACATGGCCGAGCGGTAGCGCGAATAGAACACCTCTTCCTGCCAGCCGCCCATGGCGACGCGTCGGCCATAGGCGGCGAGAGCCTTGTCGAACTCCCTCGCGTCGAACCAGCTTTGCGCCAGGTAGAAAGCATGGCGCGTATTCTCCGGGTCGCGGGCGAGAGCCGCCTCCAGGATGGCCGCATCATGCCGGTATTTATCCGGGTCGCGGTTGCGGCTGCCGAGGCGACGGGACTGAACCCGATAATCGCCAGTGATTTGCCCCTGGTCGGCCGGCTGGTCGCAGGCCGGATACTCATGCAGCACGCCGACATATTTCCACGGCAGGCTGCGCCGGAAGATCTGCAGACGCCAATATTCGAAGTCGGGCCCGAAGCGCAGATGATAGGCGCCGGCGGTCAGATTGCTGAAATCGGGCTCGCCCTCCAGCACATCGTC
>DASXQK010000006.1:0-4187 GCA_036493015.1 Dongiaceae bacterium
GCGCTGTGGGCTGATATGTTCGCGGATCAGCCGGCGCGCAAAGATCCAGCTTTTTCCCGATGAGTGATCCGTGACCTGCTGCAAGATTCCCGTTCCGTTCCGTCGGTAAAATCGGCGGCAAGATAGCACAAAGGGGGAAAAAGCAAGGGCGCCGCGCCTGCAGCCGGCGCGGCCCTTTGTCCGGCATCGTCACGCGAACGGCTTCAGATTCGCCAGGAACTGTTCGGCCGAGTGCCGCCAGGAAAACTGCAGCGCATAATCACGGCAAAGCGCCGGCGAAATATTGACCGCGTTGCGGGCGGCACCGGCAAGATCCTCGTTGAGGAAACCGACCGCCGAGCCGTTGATGACATCGTTGGGCCCCGGCACGGGGAAGGCTGCCACCGGCAGGCCGGAGGCAAGCGCTTCCAGAAGCACCAGACCGAAGGTGTCGGTCCGGCTGGGGAAGACGAAGACATCGGCGGCGGCGTAGTGGCGGGCGAGATCCTCGCCCATGCGGGAGCCGGCGAAATGCACTTCGGGATAGCGGCGCCTCAGGTCGGCCAGCTGCGGTCCGCTGCCCACGATCAGCTTGCTGCCGGGCAGGTCCAGTTTCAGAAACGCTTCGACGTTCTTTTCGACCGCAACCCGTCCGACATAGAGATGGATCGGCCGCGGCAGATCGAGGAAGGATTTGTCGCGCGGATGGAACAGGGTCGTATCCACCCCGCGGGTCCAGCGTTTCAAATTGCGAAAGCCACGGTGCTCGAGATCGCGTTCCAGCGAGAGTGTCGCCACCATCACGCTGCTGGAGGGCGCATGGAAGCGCCGCAGCACCGAATATCCCGCCCCCAGCGGCAGGCCGGTGCGCGCCTTGACGTATTCGGGAAAGCGGGTGTGAAAGGCGGTGGTGAAGGGCAGCTTGCGCGCCAGGCAATAGCGGCGCGCCGCATGACCCAGCGGGCCTTCGGTCGCGATATGGATGGCGCAGGGCTGATAGCGGTCGAGCAGGAGAGCAAGCCTTCGCGCCGGCAGTACCGCCAGGCGAATCTCGCTATAGGTCGGGCAGGGAAAGTTGCGGAAAAGATCGGGCGAAAACACCTGGGTCTCATGGCCCAGCCCTTTCAGCTCCTCCACCGTGCGCATCAGGGTGCGCACCACGCCGTTGATCTGGGGCAGCCATGCATCGGAGACGAGGGCGATCTTCATTCCGCGGCAGCCAGGCTCAGCATCGAGAAGTTGCGCAGGCTGGCCCAGTCGAGGATCTCGAGCCGGCCATCCATATGCTCGACCAGAGCGGTGCAGCTTTCCACCCAGTCGCCGTCGTTGCAGTAGAGGACGGAGCCGAACTGACGCATCTCCGCCTTGTGGATATGGCCGCAGACGACGCCGTCGACGCCCTGCCGGCGGGCTTCCTCGGCGATGGCGATTTCGTAATCGTCGATGTAGCGCACCGCATCCTTGACCCGGCCCTTGAGCCAGGCCGAGAGCGACCAATAGGGCAGGCCGAGCTGGCGCCGCGCCAGGTTGTACCAGTGGTTCAGCGCCAGGATCGTTGTGTAGGCGTGATCGCCCAGGATGGCGAGCCAGCGGGCGTATTTGACGATGCCGTCGAACTTGTCGCCGTGCAGGATCAGCAGGCGCTTGCCGTCCGCCGTGGTGTGGATGGTCTCCTCCAGCACCGTTACGCCGCCGAACTGCATCTCAGTATAGTCGCGCAGCGGTTCGTCGTGATTGCCGGGCACATAGACGACGTGGGTCCCCTTGCGTGCCTTGCGCAGCAGTTTCTGAACCACATCGTTATGGGATTGCTGCCAGTACCAGGACCGGCGCAGCCGCCAGCAATCGATGATGTCGCCCACCAGGTAGAGATAGTCGGACTCGGTGTGCTTGAGGAAATCGAGGAGGAAGTCCGCCTTGCAGCCACGGGTGCCCAGATGAATGTCGCTGATCCATATCGAACGGTAGTGGTTGACCGCCGATACCGTATTCATCCGAAATCCTGCAATTCGTGAGTGTTGCAGCGCATATATCAATATCAAGTAGAAGCGGCAAACGAAAATCCGTGATATTGTATTGTTTCTTCAAATATTCACATGTGTGAAAGACAATCGTCATGGAAATGTTATTGAACTTTGACACATGAATGACAGCAGAGTGACAACCGCTCTGGACCGCCGCCGGTTGATGGTGATCTTCAACCCGACGGCCGGGCGCCGGCGCGGACGCGCATTGGCGCAAGCCATGCGGCTGCTCGGATCCCAGGTCGAGCTCACCCACCGGCGCACCGGCGCCAGGGGCGATGCCGAGGCCTTTGCCCGCGATACGCCGCTGGGCTCGATCGCGCTCGTGGCGGGCGGCGACGGCACCGCCAACGAAGTCGCCAACGGCCTGCTGGCCGCGGGCGGGGGCGAGATGGCGATCATTCCGCTGGGCACCGCCAATGTGCTGGCGGCGGAGCTCGGGATATTGAACATCGCCGGTGCCGCCGGTGCGGCCGCCACAGGCTCGCTGCTGACGTATCGGCCCGGCCTCGCCAATGGCCGCGGATTTCTTCTGATGGCCGGCGTCGGCTTCGATGCCCATGTGGTGGCCAATGTCTCACCTGGGCTGAAGCGCCTGATCGGTAAGGGCGCCTATGTGGTCGAGACCCTGCGCCAGCTCGCTCGGTTCTCATTTCCCCGCTATCGCGCCACCGTGGATGGCGTGATCCACGAAGCCGCCTCGGTCATCGTCGCCCGTGGCCACTTCTATGGCGGGCGTTTCGTCGTGGCGCCGGAGGCCAGGCTCGACAGCGACGAGCTGCATGTCTGCCTGTTCCATCGCGGCGGCAGGCTGCAGACGATCTATTATGCCCTGGCGCTCGCCGGAGGGCGGCTCCATCGCTCACGCCATGTAGAGATCATCAAGGCGAAGCGCGTCACCATCGAAGGGCCGGAGGGCGATCCGGTGCAGGGCGATGGCGATCTGATCGGCCGGCTGCCGGTGACGATTGAACTGTCGGAAACGTCGATCGGCTTGCGTCGGCCGATCTAGCGGACGGGTTAGCCCCTTCTTCCCCGTCGAGGGGAGAGGATTCAAGCAAAGGGCGTCATGTGCCTTAAGATTTCCGCCGCGGTTTTTTGCGCGATGCCGCCGGCAGTTTGCGTTTCGCATCGGCGCGCAGGCGAACGGCGGAACCATGTCCGGACCAGGTATAGGGAATTTCATCCGTATCCATCGGCAGGCGGTAATGGTCAGGATCCTCATAGTCATAGGCGCGGGTCGGGAAGTTCAGCACCAGCGCGTCATTGGTGCCGAGGTTCTGCAGCCCATGCCAGATGCCGATGGGCAGCACCAGCATGGAGGGCCGGGCATCGCCCACATGGATCTCGTTGATCATCCCGTGAGTGGGACTGTCGTCGCGGCCGTCATACAGCACGACCTTGATCAGTCCCTGGTTGATGAACAGCCGGTCGATGTTTCTGGTATGGCAGCTCCACGCCCCGATAGCGCCCGGAAACAGCCGCGATTGATAGATCTGCATGATCGGCAGGCCGGTCGGGTCCCACTCCGGTCTGAAAATCTCGGTGATGATCCCATGGTCGCGCGGAACATGACGCACTTCGCGGATATGCACGCCCTCGATCGGCGCGCGCAGCACGTCCCATTCCCGCGTGACGAGTTGCTTGTCCTTGCTTGCGCCCCGCAACATGAGCAATTCCCTCACTGGTGATCTGGCCGCCAGGGCCTTCGCGGCAGGCCCTTGCGACGACGCGCAGCATCAATCCTGGCGCCCTTGCCCGCAAGACGAATCCGGGACCGGCGAATCAGGCTGGCGATCCAGGACAATGTCCCTCGCCCCAATTCGCGCCACAGTTGGCGGTAAGGGTGAATCCGGTGCATTTGCCCCTGTTTGCCCGCATGGATCAGCCGGACCATCTCGCGGCGCTCGATATCGGGCTCCGCGGCAATTCGCGCCAGCCAGCGGGCCTGTTCGCCGTCACTGCCGGCGCGATAGACGTTTTTGCGCCAGGCGGCAGGGAATTTGACCGCCGTCAGCCGGGGCAGCAGGACGAGGCGGAACCCGGCCGCAATGGCGCTATCAATCAGCACTCGCTCAGGGTCGACCGACAACTCCCGGTAATCGCGCCATCCCCCGACCCTCTCGCTGACCAGACGGCGATGCATGAAGCCCGTGGGCGGCAGCCAAATTCCGGAGCGAAAGA
>DASXQK010000007.1:0-2593 GCA_036493015.1 Dongiaceae bacterium
GGAAACCGGTTTCCCAAGGCCGCGGCTCATCGGCATAGGCACTGCCTACGCCCAGGAACGCACCCAATGCTGCGAGGATGGCAAAAACTCTCGACAAGCGCATGTCCCTCCGTCCCTTTCCCGCTGCCGGGCCGAAGACCGCGGCTGTTCGCAGGACAAAAAACCACCCGGCCGCTTGTGGCCGAGGGTCCCCGATATTATCTGCAAAGGCGCTGTTTTCTCGACCCCTGCGCCCGTTGCGGCAGCGAAACTACACCGTGGGACCATGCCCCACAAGCAGCACGGGCCGAGCGCCCGAGGGGCCCGATGCGACCATCTGTCGCAAGCTATCGAGTCTGCCTATATGATTGCTGAGCAAGGATGAATTGGAGTACCGCGATGAACCCGCTCGCCAAGACCGACGATCTGTTTTTCACCCAGGCCGGGCTCGACCGCGCCCGTGTCGAGCGCCTCACATCCGACGCCCTGAAGGGCGCCGATGACGGCGAGATGTTCCTGGAATACAGCCAGTCGGAGGCGCTGAGCTTCGATGACGGCAAGCTGAAGAGCGCCAGTTTCGACACCACCCAGGGCTTTGGCTTGCGCGCCATTTCCGGCGAGGCGGCCGGCTTCGCCCATGCGAGCGAGCTGACCGAGGATGCCATGAAGCGGGCTGCCGGCACGGTGAGGGCGGTCCATCAGGGCCATAGCAGCAAGCTGGCCGCAGCGCCGGTGGGTACGAATCGCCACCTCTATACCGAGGAGAATCCCCTGGGCGGCGTCGACTTCGCCGCCAAGACCGCGCTGCTGGCGGAAATCGATGCCTATGTGCGCGCCCGCGATCCCCGTGTGCGCCAGGTTTCGGCCTCCCTCAGCGGCAATTGGCAGGCGGTCCAGATCCTGCGCGGCGACGGCAACCGCGTCGCCGATATCCGTCCTCTGGTGCGCCTCAATGTCAGTGTGGTGGTGGAAGAGAACGGGCGCATGGAGAGCGGCGGTTACGGTACCGGCTCCCGCACCAATTACGATTTCTATCTGAAGCCCGAAACATGGCGTGGGGCCGCCGATGAGGCGCTGCGCCAGGCGCTGGTGAACCTGTCATCGGTGCCGGCACCGGCGGGCGAGATGCCCGTGGTGCTCGGTCCGGGTTGGCCCGGCATCCTGCTGCATGAAGCCATCGGCCATGGGCTGGAGGGCGACTTCAACCGCAAGAAGACCAGCGCCTTTGCCGGGCTTCTCGGCCAGCGCATCGCTTCCAAGGGGGTGACGGTGGTCGATGACGGCACCCTTGCCGATCGCCGCGGCTCGCTGACCGTGGATGATGAGGGCACGCCCAGCCAGTGCACGACCCTGATCGAGGATGGAATCCTGGTGGGGTATTTGCAGGACCGCCAGAATGCGCGCCTCATGGGCATGAAGCCCACGGGCAATGGCCGGCGCCAGAGCTTCGGCTACCACCCCATGCCGCGCATGACCAATACCTACATGCTGGCGGGCAAGCATGCGCCGGAGGAGATTCTCGCCACGGTGAAGAAGGGTCTCTACGCGGTCAATTTCGGCGGCGGCCAGGTGGACATCACATCGGGCAAGTTCGTCTTCAGCGCGGCGGAAGCCTATCTGATCGAGGACGGCAAGATCGGCCCCGCGGTCAAAGGTGCCACCCTGATCGGCAACGGACCCGATGTGCTGACCAAGGTCGGCATGATCGGCAATGACATGAAGCTAGATCCCGGCATCGGCACCTGCGGCAAGGATGGCCAGGGCGTGCCGGTTGGCGTCGGCCAGCCCACATTGCGCATCGACGGACTCACCGTCGGCGGCACTGCCGCCTAACTCCGTTGTCCTCGGAACAGGGGCCCATCATCCGCGCGCTCGCTGCCGCGGATGCCGAAGCCTATCGCGCCATCCGGTTGGAGGCGCTGCGTCAGGCGCCCGACGCCTTCGCCAGTTCCTATGAAGAGGAATCGGCGCGGCCCATCGAAACCTTTGGCGAGCGGCTGGCAGGCAAGTTCGGCGGCATTACATTCGGTGCCATTGTCGATCGCGAGATCGCCGGCACAGCCGGTGGTGTGCGCGAAGACAGGCTGAAGACAAACCACAAACTGCTGCTGGTCGGCGTCTACGTGCGAGCGGCCCATCGCGGCCGTGGCCTGGGCGAGCGTCTGGTAGCCCGCGTGCTGCAGCATGCCCGCGAACTCGGCGATGTCCGGGTCGTGCAGCTCAAGGTCGCTTGCGACAACCGTGCAGCCTGCGCGCTCTACGATCGCATGGGACTGACGGTCTATGGCATCGAGCGCAAGGCGATCAAACTCGGCGAGCGCTTCATCGACGAGGAGTTGCGCGCCATCGAATTGTGAGTCCTGATTACTGCTGTGCCCCCGAGCACGACAAGAGAGCGGCACAGGAGAGTGGATCATGGCGATTTCGACCGCGCTGACGAAACTTCTCGACATCCAGGCACCGATCATCGGCGCGCCCATGGGGGCGGTTGCCGGTGGCAAGCTCGCTGCCGCGATCACGCGCGCCGGCGGTTTTGGCCTGCTAGGCCCCGGCTATTTCGGCCCCGACTGGATCGAGCGCGAATTCGCCGCGGCCGGCAACACGCCCGTGGGCA
>DASXQK010000008.1:0-6723 GCA_036493015.1 Dongiaceae bacterium
CAGGGCCGGCGCGCCGGCGGAAGTGGAAAGCATGAGCAGGATCGGGGTCATGGTTTGCGGTCACGGCAGCCGCGATATCGAGGCGATCACGGAATTCGAGACAGTGGCGGCCGGCATCGCCCAGCGCCTGCCGCAATATCCGGTTGCCTCCGGCTTCCTTGAATTCGCCAAGCCCATCATTCGCGACGGGCTGGACAAACTGCGCCAGCAAGGCAGCGACCATATTCTGGCTGTGCCCGGCATGCTGTTCGCCGCCGGCCATGTTTTTCCAGCCGAAACTTCTGCTTGTCGCCCTGGCCTTCGACGCGCTGATCGGCGATCCGGATTGGCTTTACCGTCATCTGCCGCATCCGGTCGCCGTTATCGGCCGGCTGATCGGCCGGCTCGATCGCGCATTCAATCGCGAGCGCGACGGCGAATCCGCGCGACGGCGCGCCGGTATCGTCGTCTGCGCTTTCCTGGTTGTGTCGAGCGCCGCCATCGGCGCCGCAATAGAATGTTTCCTGCAACGCTTTGGCCACGGCTACCTCATCGAAGCCCTGATCGTGTCGGTGTTCCTCGCGCAAAACAGCCTCTATAGCCACGTCGCGGCGGTCGCGCGCGGGCTTCGCGCCGAGGGGCTCGCCGGCGGCAGGCGCGCCGTCTCGCGCATCGTCGGACGCGATCCTGACAGTCTGGATGAGTCGGGGGTCTGCCGGGCCGCGCTTGAATCCCTGGCGGAGAATTTCTCCGACGGCGTGGTTGCGCCCGCTTTCTGGGCGCTGCTCTTTGGCCTGCCGGGAATCCTCGTTTACAAGACGATCAATACGGCCGACAGCATGATCGGCCATAAATCGCCACGCCACCTCGCCTTCGGCTGGGCTGCGGCGCGCCTCGACGATCTGCTGAACCTGATACCGGCGCGCATAGCCGGCCTTTTCATCGTCGGTGCCGCGGCACTTACGCCCGGCGCCAAGTGGGCTGCGAGCTATCGCGCCATGACGCAGGACGCCGCAAGACACCGCTCGCCCAATGCGGGTTGGCAGGAGGCACCGCTGGCGGGCGCCCTTGGCGTCGCCTTGGCGGGGCCGCGGCGCTACGATGGCGAAATCGTGGAAGATTGCTGGATGAATCGCGATGGCCGGCGCGAGGCGGACATCGCCGATCTCACGCGCGGCCTCAAACTCTATCTGATCGCCTGCGCTTTCCAGGCAGCAGTCGTAGCATTGATCGCGGTGATCTAGCTCAGCGCGCACGGGCCACCTTCAGGATGCGCGCCAGATCGAGATGCGCCGCGCAATGCGCCGCCAGCCGATCCAGAACGCCATCCACCATCGCTTCATAGGCGAGACCGCTAACCGTCCGCTGACGGATCGCTGAGAGGTAGGCGTGGCGAAACGCGTCACTGGCGAACAGCCCATGCAGATAACAACCGGCGATACGGCCATCGGGCGTCTGTGCGCCATCGGGGCGGCCACCGGTGAAAATCATGAAGGGACGCTCAGCGGCCGGACCGCTCGTACGCCCAATATGCATCTCATAACCTTGCATGGCGGTATCGCTGGCCATGTGGCGTCCGCTTGCCGCCGTCAGCTGCTTGTCGCCGGTCATTTCGGTCGAAAGATCCAGAAGCCCGAGCCCCGCCACACTGCCGGCAGAACCTTCGATGCCGGCGGGGTCGGCCAAGGTCCGGCCCAGCATCTGATAACCCGCACAGATGCCCAAAACGAACCCGCCACGGCGCAGATGGGCGGCGATATCGATATCCCAGCCTTCGCTACGAAGCTGCGCTAGATCGGCAATGGTCGATTTCGACCCCGGCAGAATGATCAGATCGGCATCGCCGGGCAGTGCACGGCCGGGCGGCACGATCTCGACCTCGACATCGCCCTCCGCCATCAAGGGATCGAGATCGTCAAAATTGGCAATACGGGCGAATTGCGGCACGGCGATTTTTATTCTTGCGGCCGCACTTCGATGAGATGCGCCGTTCAACGACTGCGCATCTTCCGCAGGCAGGCGTTTTGCCTCGGCAAAATAAGGCAGTATCCCGAGCGATTTCAGCCCTGTGCGCTTCTCGGCGATGGCGAGGCCGTCATCGAACAGCCGGGCATCGCCGCGAAATTTGTTGACGATAAAGCCGCATAGACGTTTGCGTTCGCTTGCTTCCAGCAGTTCCACGGTGCCCAGCAGGCTCGCAATTACGCCGCCGCGATCGATATCGCCGATCAGGCTGACCGGCAGATCAGCTGCTTCCGCGAAGCCCATATTGGCAATGTCGCCGGCGCGGAGATTGATCTCCGCCGGGCTGCCCGCGCCTTCCACCAGCACCAGATCGGCTTCGCGCTCCATGACCGCAAAACTTTCCAGCACCCGGGGCATGAATTGCGATTTCTGCTGCTGCCACTCGGCTGCCTTGGCCGTGTATTGCATGCGGCCCTGAATCACGACCTGGGCACCGATCTCGCTCTGCGGTTTCAGCAGAACCGGATTCATATGCACCGAGGGCGTCACGCCGCAGGCCCGTGCCTGCAGCGCCTGGGCTCGGCCGATCTCGCCGCCATCGCCGGTGACCGCAGCATTGTTCGACATGTTCTGCGGCTTGAAGGGGCGCACCGTCAGACCCTGCCGGCAGAAGGCGCGCGCCAGTCCGGCCACGATCAGCGTTTTGCCGACATCAGAGCCGGTGCCCTGAAACATGATGGCGGGTGTGCGGCTCATGCTTCCACGCTCTTCCCAGCGGCGGCAAGGAAACCGGCGAGATCACCCGAGGCCAGCAGCGGCAGAGAGCCGCGTATCCGGGCACCGGGCCAGTCCCACCAGCTGATCTCCAGTAACCGCGCGATATCGCTATCGGCAAAACGCCGGCGGATTTCGCGGGCCGGGTTGCCGCCAACAATCGCAAAGGGCAGCACGTCTTTGGTCACCACGGTCCCAGCCCCGACCACCGCGCCATGACCGATCGAGACACCAGACATGACAATGGCGTTGTCGCCGATCCACACGTCATGCCCGATATCGACATCGCCATTGTCGGTCGACGAGGCGGCCGGCACCGCGATATCAGGCCAGAACTCGGCCAGCAGCTGGACCGGGTAAGTCGTGACCCAGTCGGTGCGATGATTGCCGCCGATGAACACGGTCACGCTGGGTGCAACCGAGGTATAGCGCCCGATGCGCAGGTTCGCCTTCTCGCCGTACCACATCAGCCGCACGCGGCAATAGCTGAACCGGTCGACGACACAGACCACCGGATTATCGGGTGCCGTGCCGGCACGATAGGTCGTGCGCCCCGCCTTTGGCCGGTGGTCGATGGTGACAGGGTTGTTCAAAATTCGATTCCCACCTGCGCCTTAACGCCTTCGCGGAAGGGATGCTTGATCATGGTCATCTCGGTTACCAGATCGGCCGCGCCGATCAGCTCATCCCTGGCATTGCGTCCGGTCACCACCACATGCAGGCCGGGCCGGCGGGACGCCAGCTTCGCCACCACGTCCGCAATCGGCAGATAATCATAACGAAGTACGATATTGAGCTCGTCCAGCAGGATCAGGCGATAGCTGGGATCGTCGATCATCTGCTTTGCCTGTTCCCAGGCCGCCTGCGCCGCGGCGATATCGCGGGCACGGTCCTGGGTTTCCCAGGTAAAGCCCTCGCCCATTGCCCGGATGGTGACGAGATCGGGGAATTTGGCGAGCACGCTGCGCTCGCCTGTCTCCCACTTGCCCTTTACAAACTGGACGATGCCGATCTTGAAGCCGTGACCCAGCGCTCGCATGACGAGGCCAAAGGCGGCGGTCGATTTTCCCTTGCCCTTGCCGGTGTGGACGATCAGCAGGCCCTTTTCGATGGTTTTGGTCGCCAGCATCTTGTCGCGTGCGGCCTTGCGCTTGGCCGACTTTTCATTGGCACGGCGATTGATGTCGTCGTCTGTTTCTGTTTCGTCAGTCATTGCGGTTCCTTGGCATCACGCTGCCTTCAATGCGGTCAGATCCTCGAACGCGGCGTTGAGTCGCGGCCGCCACAGCCCTCGCTCCATCGCCTCCAGCAACCGCTCGGCCATCTCGCGCGCCGCGTCGCGATTGGCCGAGAGCAGAAATTCCCGGACCAGCGGATCGCCAAGATAAGCCTGATAGACCAGATCGAAATGATGATCGGCTACGGCGCCGGTAGTGGCCGCGAAGGCGAACATGTAATCCACCGTCGCCGCCATCTCGAAGGCGCCTTTGTAGCCATGGCGCATGACACCGGCGATCCATTTCGGGTTGACCACGCGGCCGCGCACGATGCGCGCCACCTCTTCCTCCAGCCGGCGAATACGCGGGCTTTCGGGCCGCGAGTGATCGTTGTGGTAGACGGCGGGCTTGCGGCCGCTCAGTTCCTTTACCGTGACGGCGAGTCCGCCTTCGAACTGGTAATAATCGTCGCTGTCGAACAGATCGTGCTCGCGGTTATCTTGGTTGTGCAGCACGCCCTCGATCTGACCCAATCTGGTTTCGAACAATTTGTGCTCGGCAGCGCCCTCGGCGCCATCGCCATAGGCGTAACCACCCCAGGCGATATAGGCCTTCGCCAGATCGGCCCCCGTCTTCCAGCCGCGCTCATCGATCAGCGCCTGCAGCCCCGCGCCATAGGCGCCCGGCTTTGAACCGAACACGCGCAGCGTCGAGCGCCGTGAGGCCTCCTCCGCCGCCATGCCTGCGGCTATGAACGCCGCCCGCTCTCGCCCGGCACGGTCTGCCAGCGGGTTCATGGCCGGCGGCTCGTCCAGCTCGGCTACGGCTCGTGCGGCGCTCGCCACCAGATCGACCTGTTGAGGAAAGGCATCGCGGAAGAAGCCCGAAATGCGAAGCGTCACATCGACTCGCGGCCGGCCCAAAATAGAAAGAGGCAGCACCTCGAAGCCGGCGAGACGGCCCGAATTCGCATCCCAGCTTGGCCGAACGCCCATCAGCGCCAGCGCCTGGGCGATATCGTCGCCGCCGGTGCGCATATTGGCCGTGCCCCAGGCGCTGAGTGCCAGGCTCTTGGGCCAGTTGCCATGTTCCTGGCGATAACGTTCGAGCAACAGGCAGGCCGACTTCCAGCCGAGATGCCAGGCGGCGGGAGTCGGCACCAGGCGCGTATCGACGGAATAAAAATTCCGGCCGGTGGGCAGCACTTCCGGCCGTCCGCGGGTGGGCGCGCCGGAGGGGCCTGGCGCCACAAAGCGCCCGTCGAGCCCGGCCAGCAGTCCGGTGATCTCCGCTTCCCCGCAGGCGCGCAGGCGGGGGCGCAGATCGCCGCCGATGAAGTCGAGCACCGCGCGGCTGGCGGCCCAGCTCGCCTGGGCTACCTGTTCACCACTCACCAGCCGCTGCGCCAAAATTTCCAGGCGTTCGACCGCATCGCCATTGCTGCGCCAGGGACCATCAGCGAGCTTGAGCGCCTCCGGCCTCGGTCCGGTCCAGGCGCTCGCCATATCGCAATCCAGCGGGTCGAAGGCCTCGCAGATTCCAAGATCCTTCGCCAGAGCACGGATCAGCGAGGCCGCAGCCCCCTGCCCGTTCCCGCGCGGCAGCCGGCTGAGCGCCACCAGCAGGTCGGTTTCCTGCAAGCCATCGGGCGAGCGGCCGAAAATATGCAACCCATCGCGGATCTGCAGTTCCTTCAGGTCGCAGAGATGCCCGTCGAGCTTGCCGAGCGCCGTATCGGCGGATTCATCCGCGTTGATCCCGCAATCCTTGTCCAGCCCGCTGGAGGCAGCCAGTTCCAGAATCTGGTCGCGCAGCAGCTTGCAGCGCCGCGGATCGAGACCAGCTGCCTCATAGTATTCGTCGACGAGGCGCTCCAGATCGCGCAGCGGACCATAGCTCTCGGCTCGGGTCAGCGGCGGCGTCAGGTGATCGACGATCACAGCGGCGGCACGGCGTTTGGCCTGGCTGCCTTCGCCTGGATCGTTGACGATGAAGGGGTAGAGATGCGGCAGGGCGCCCAGCGCCACCTCGGGCCAGCAAGACGAAGACAGCGCCAGCGCCTTGCCCGGCAGCCATTCGAGATTGCCATGCTTGCCCATATGCACGATGGCATGGGCGCCGAAGGTCCCTCGCAGCCAGGCATAGGTCGCCAGATAGCCGTGGGGCGGAACCAGATCGGGATCGTGATAGCTGCGCGCCGGATCGATGTTGTAGCCGCGCGCCGGCTGCACCGCGATGACGATGTTGCCGAAACGATGGATCGGCAGCACGAAGCGGCCCTCGAGGAAGAAAGCATCGCGCTCGGCCTCGCCCCAGCGCTGCTCGATCTGCACGCGGGAAGCGGCCGGCAGTGTCTCGAGGAACCCGCGGTAATCCGCCAGCGTCAAGGTCTCGCCGCCCTCTCGCGAGCGGCCGCTGTTCGTAGGACCAGCCAGCAACCGCGCCATCAGCGCCGGGCCATCTTGCGGTGCGCCATCGACCGCATAGCCCTCGCGCGCCAAAGCTTGCGTAACCGTGACCGTTCCTGCTGGTGTGTCTAGCCCAACGCCATTGCCGATTCGTCCGTCACGGTTCGGGTAGTTTGCCAACAGGATCGCAATACGGCGTTCGGCCTTGGCCGTGCCGCGGAGCCTTGCCCAGTTGCCGGCAAGCTCAGCGACGAAATCGACGCGATCGGCGAGCGGGCGATAGGCCACGATCGAACATTGCGTCGCCGGATCGAATGCCGATTCAGCCTTGAAGCTGACGGCGCGCGACAAGATTCGCCCGTCGACTTCGGGCAGCACCA
>DASXQK010000009.1:0-4205 GCA_036493015.1 Dongiaceae bacterium
ACCATGCTATCGGCCGGTGGCGGGGCGATGGTAACCGGCTTGGCCGCTACTTTTTCCCCCGCTACCGCGCGCGCGATCCCGTCCACCACCACGCGGTCATCGGCCGAGAGACCCGAGATGATCTGGCGCAGATCACCGAAGGCTTGGCCGGTAACGATGCTGCGCTGTTCCACCACATCGTCCTTGCCCAACACCAGGGCATAGCTGCCGCCCTGATCGGTGCCCAGCGCGCGATCGGGTATCAGCAGCGCCTCGCCGGTTTGCAGCAGCATGGGGATGCGCACCCGGGTGAAGAATCCAGGGAGCAGCATATGGTCGGGATTCTGGAAGATGGCCCGCACCTGGAGCGTACCGGTCGTGGCGTCGATCTGCGGGGCCACGTAATCCAGCGTGCCGCGATGGGGAAAGCCCTGTTCCGTCATCAAGCCGATATCGATGGGGATTTGACCCAGCTTGGCCAATGTCGTGCCGTGCTGCTGCAAGGCCTGGCGGATGCGCAGCACATCCTGTTCGCTGAGATTGAAGGTCACATAGATCGGATCGAGCTGCACGATGGTTGCCAGCGTCGTCGGCCCGGTAACACCCACCAGCTCGCCGACCGAGGCCTGATGCGCGCTGACCACGCCATCAAAGGGCGCGCTGATACTGCAATATCCCAGATTGATCGCGGCGATGCTGACGCCGGCCTGGTCGTTCAACAGCTGCGCTTGCGCTGAATCGCGCGCTGCCTTCTGGACATCGAGGTTCGAGGTGCTGGCATAGCCCTTGCTGTTGAGGGCCAGCTGGCGGTTGTACTCATTGGATGCCTGGGTGAGCGTTGCTTGCGTTGCCTGCGACTGGGCCTGGGCCTGTTTCAGCTTGGCCTGATAAGGCGCGGGCTCGATCACGAACAGCACCTCGCCCTTCTTTACCTGGGTGCCGTCCTTGTAGTCGATCTCCTGCAGGAAGCCTTCGACGCGGGCCTGCAGATCGACCGAATTATAGGCCGTCGTGTTGCCGGTCGCCTCCAGATAGGGCGTGATCTTCAGCTTCAACGGCGCGGCCACGCCCACTTCGGGCGGCGGCGGCGGGGAATAAGTGTTTTCCTTTTTGCAGGCCGCCAGCGCGAACGCGCCTGCGATCAGAATCGCCGCGGCCGCGGCGGCTGTCTTCTTTGTCCTGTCGCCCGCCATCGGCGGCTCCTCCGGCGCGGTCAATTTGGGGCGTGAATCAGCCGCTCAAATGCGTTAGCGCAGCAGCCCACTCGTCAATTGTACGATCGCAAGGTTACGGTCGAGATAAAGCCGCTGCGAGGCGAGCTGGTCTTTCTTGTCGAACATGAAGACCGCGCAGACCGGCAGCGTCAGCAGGCGCCCGCGCGGCGCCATGCCCAGCCATTGCTGGCGGTGGGTTCCCTGCATGACGAATTCAACAACCACGCTGCGCTCGCTCGCATGCTCGCCGATCACATCGATGGTGAGGTCGGGAAAGGCGCGCAGCATGTCGCCATAGATCTGCTCAACCCGTTCCTTGCCCATGTGGCGCGGGCCGCCGGCGAATTCCAAGGTCGGTTCCGGCCCGAACAGCGCCAGCAGTCCCGGCAGGTCATGCTTGCGCTGGGCCTCCAGCAACGCCCGCACCGCGGTGACGCGCGCGGCATTGGGGCCGCTGGGCGGCTTCAGCTTGATTGGCGTAGGACGCTGCGGCTCGGCCGGGCGTGACGGCGGAACGAAGACTGGTTTGGGCGATGGGGTCGGTGGCGGCGGTGCCGGCGGAAATTCCGGCCGCGGTGGCAGGGCGGGCTTCGTCGGGGCCGCTTTCGCCGCGCCCGGTTTCACAGCACCTGGTTTCAAGATATCTGATTTCGCTGCCGCCGGTTTCCCTGGCGCCGGTTTTACGACTCCCGGTTTCGTGACGATTTGGGGTAGCGGTTTCGCCGCCGGCTTGGGCGCCGGTTTCGCCGCGGGTTTTTGGGCCGGGGTTGGTTTCTTCGCTACCGCGGGCTTGGCAGCCTTTGCCTTGCTGGCCCCACTTAGCGTTTGAGGTGCCAGTTTTTTAGGCGGCGGGGCCTTCTTGGCAGCCGGCTTCACCGAGCCCTTTGCTGCCGCAGGGTGCTTTGTTCCTGATTTATTCCCACCCGCCCCCTTGGGCGTGGGTCGCTTCGCCAGCTTCGCCATTCATCCCCCGAAGAGGGGGCCTTCGCTTACCGCCGACGACGCCGGCGTTGGCCCCCCTCGTCGTCTCCAGCCTGCAACAGTTGTTTGGGGGCTGGCAAGCGAACAACGGCAGAAAGATGCGGATAGGGTCGAGTTTTATGCGGAATCGCCATGGCTTCGACGAAATGTTCCTGGAATTTGGGCTCCACGGCGGTCTCGACCTTCTCCACCTGCTTCACCACCTTGGCAATCTCGTCCCGGGATTTCATGTTCAAAAGGGCAATTCGGGCCCCTGTTCCCGCTGCGTTCCCGGCCGAGCCCACCCGGGCCAGATCGCAATCCGGGATCATGCCCAAAATCATCGCATATTTGACGTCGATATGGCTGCCGAAGGCGCCGGCGAGGGTGATCCGGTCGAGACTATCGATGCCCATATGGTCCATCAGCAGCCGGGCGCCGGCATAGAGCGCCGCCTTGGCCAGCTGGATCGCCCGCACATCGTTTTGGGTGATGCGCAGCACCGGCGCCCCGTCATGCAGCAGATAGGAGAAGGTGCGTCCCTCCTTCTGGATGCGCGGCGATTTCGCGGCCATCGAGCCATCGACGACACCATCGGTGGTGATGATCCCGGCAAGGAACATTTCCGCCAGCGCCTCGATAATGCCCGAGCCGCACACCCCGGTGACGCCCAGATCCTTCGTCTCCTCGGCGAAGCCGGGTTCATTCGACCATTTGTCGGAGCCGATGATCTTGAAGCGCGGTTCCAGGGTTTCGGGATCGATGCGCACCCGCTCGATCGCGCCCGGCGCCGCACGCTGGCCGCAGGAGATCTGCGCGCCCTCGAAGGCAGGCCCCGTCGGGCTGGATGCGGCGAGCAGCCGGTTGCGGTTTCCCAACACGATCTCCGCATTGGTGCCGACATCGACGATCAGGGTCATCTGGTCGGAGTGATGCGGGGCTTCAGACAGGATCACGCCGGCGGTATCCGCACCCACATGACCGGCGATGCAGGGCAGCACGAAGATGCGGGCATTGGGATGGATGCGCAGATCGATTTCGCTCGCCCAGATGGTGATGGCGCCGTCGGAGGCGAGCGCAAAGGGAGCACCACCCAGTTCGGTGGGGTCGATGCCGAGCAACAAGTGGTGCATGATCGGATTGCCGACGAAGGTGACCTCGAGGATATCGCGCGGGCCGACGCCGGCATCCTTGCAGACGCTGGTGACGAGGTGATTGATTGCCTCGCGCACTACCTTGGTCATTTCCGTATCGCCGCCGGGATTCATCATCACATAGCTGACGCGGCTCATCAGATCCTCGCCGAAGCGGATCTGGGGATTCATTAATCCGGCCGAGGCGACGACATCGCCGCTGGCAAGATCGCAGAGATGGCCTGCGATCGTCGTCGAGCCGATATCGACCGCAAGTCCATAAATTTTGTCGTGGAAGCCCGGCCAGACCGCGGTGATCTGCTTGCCGTGATGGATGGCGACCGTGACCTTCCATTCACCTTGGCGCAGCGCCTTTTGCAGACCCTGGATGACGCGCAGATCGGTATCGAGATTCTTCAGATTCCACTGCTCGCGCAGCGCCTTTTCCATGCGCTGGAGATCGCCGGCTGGATCGTGCATATCCGGTTCGGCGACCTCGACGTAATGCAGGCGCACCACGGGATCGAGCTCGATCGCCCGCATCTCGGCCCGCTTGCGCACCACCTGCTTGTGGACCTGGCTTTCCGGCGGCACATCGATGACGGCATCGCCATAGAGCAGGGTCGAACAGGAAAGACGGCGTCCGGCCGCGAGACCGCGCTTTTCGGCATAGCGCTGTTCGATGGCCCCGAAGCCCGAGAGATGCTCGGCCTTTGACGTCACGCCGAGCTTGGCGAACTCGCCTTCCGACACTTCGATCTGGCAACGCCCGCAGATACCGCGGCCGCCGCAGACGGAATCGATATCCACGCCCAGGCTGCGCGCGGCCTGGAGCAGCGGCGTGCCATGGGGAAAGCGCCCGCGCCGGCCCGACGGCATGAAGACGACGAGAGCGTCGGGCTTGTCGCTGCGGCTTGCT
>DASXQK010000010.1:0-4348 GCA_036493015.1 Dongiaceae bacterium
TGCAGAAGCAGACCGACGACGCCAATCCCGACCGCAAGAAGGCGGGCTATGAAGAGGTTCAACTGGTCGGCTGGGCCGAGCCGCCGCGCTACGATTCCAGCGCCAAGATCGTCTATTGGGCCGAACAGTTGAAGTTCGGCGACAGCAAGACTGACACCCTCAACTACAAGATCCGCGTCCTGGGCCGCGAAGGTGTGCTGGAGCTGAACGTGGTGGATTCAATCGACCATCTCGAGCGCATCCGCAAGCTGGCGCCCTCCCTCCTCACCATGGCGTCGTTCGACAAGGGCAAGACCTATGGCGATTTCAATTCCAGCACCGACCATCTCGCCGAATACGGTATCGCCGGGCTGATCGCCGGCGGCGTTCTGCTGAAGGCCGGGTTCTTCAAGATATTGCTCGCTGGCATTGTGACGCTTTGGAAGCCCATCGCGCTGGGTGTCGTGGCGCTCGGCGCCGGTCTTGCTAAAATATTCCGCCGCGGTCCGCGTATTAAACCCGGGGCCTGAGAGTTAAAGTTCGCGCAGGCGAAACAGCGCGATTTTGTGAACCTCGTCGAGGTTGGTGCGAAATTCGCTGGCCGCGTCATAGGCCGAGCGGGTCTCGAAAGCGCTCAGGATTTGATGGCGATCCTTGCCCTTGACCGCGATGATGAACGGAAAGCCGAATTTGGCGTTGTAGGCTCCGTTGAGGGCGGTGAAGCGCGCGGCTTCCTCGGCGGTGCATCTATCCAGCCCGGCACCCGCCTGCTCGCTGGTGGACTGCCGGCTCAATTCCCCGGCGACGGCCACCCGCTCGGCCAAATCGGGATGGGCGCGCAATAGCGCCAGCTGGCGGTCGCGGCCCGCCGATTCAACCACCGCCTTCATCGCCTCATGCAGCCCGGAAGGCCGGTCGTGGCGCGCGGTAAGGCCTGCTTCGAAGACAACTTCGGCGATCCAGGGTGAATGTTCATAGACATCAGCGAAGCGCGCCACGAAGGCGTCGCGGTCCAGCTCGCGGGGCGGTTGTTTGAAAGGCTGCGGCATGCTCGGCTCCTCTGCCCTCCAGCCTAGCTGATCGCCGCAGAATTTCGAGTCCGGTGCCGGCGTGGGTATAAAGTAATTTTATCACGCTCTGTCAATATCTTATGGGTTGTATCTCAGCTGGGCTGGCGCCCCGCTTGCGGGAAGTTCTATGGTGTCCAGATGAACAAGCTGAATGACCGGGGCGCTTCATGGGCCGGCTGACGACCCATGTTCTCGATACCGTCCAGGGCAAGCCCGGGGCTGGCATTTCCATCGAGCTCTTTCGCCTCGGGGCGACACGTGAGCGGCTGGCCTCGGCAACCACCAATGCCGACGGGCGCTGCGAGCGGCCTTTGCTGGAGGGGCCGGCATTTGCGGCCGGAACCTATGAGCTCCTCTTTCGCGCCGGCGATTATTTCGCCAGGCAGGGCCTGACCCTGCCGAAACCGAACTTTCTCGACGAGGTTGTCATCCGTTTTGGCATTGCCGATGGCGAGGCGCATTACCATGTGCCGCTGCTGATTTCGCCCTATGCCTATTCCACCTATCGCGGCAGCTGAGAACGGCACGGATGAGCAAGGAAATCAAATTTCTGTTGGGTGATGAGCGGCGCGAGATCGGGACGCTCGATCCGACCATGACGGTGCTCAACTATCTGCGGCTGGTCGAGCGGCGCTGCGGCACCAAGGAAGGCTGCGCCGAAGGCGATTGCGGCGCCTGCACCGTGGTGCTGGGCGAGCTCGAGGACGACAAGGTCGCCTATCGCGCGGTCAATTCCTGCATCCAGTTCATGCCCACCCTGGACGGTAAGCAGCTGCTGACGGTGGAAGACCTGCAATCGCCCGATGGCAGCCTGCACCCGGCACAGCAGGCGATGGTGAACAATCACGGATCGCAATGCGGCTTCTGTACACCGGGCTTCGTCATGTCGCTGTTCGCCCTGTTCCATGATGGCAGCAACATCGATCGTCAGCGGATCGACGATGCGCTGGCCGGCAATCTCTGCCGCTGCACCGGCTATGGACCGATCATCGCCGCCGCGGAGCAGATGCGCGAGGAAGGCCCACAGGATCGCTTCAGCAAGAATGGGGCGGCGATAGCCCAGGCGCTGCGCGCGCTTCAGCACAAGACCATGGCGGAAGTTGCAGCCAGCGACGGCCGCCGCTACTTCGCACCGCGCAAGATCGACGAGTTGGCGGCCATGCTGCTGGAACTTCCTGATGCTGTCTTGTTGGCTGGTGGCACGGATGTTGGCCTCTGGGTCACCAAGCAGCATCGCAAGCTCGATCCCGTAATTTATCTGGGCGAGGTGGCGGAACTGCAGCGACTTTCCGTCGGCACAAGCATGGTCGAGATCGGCGCCGGCGTGACCTATGCCCGTCTGCTGCCTCTTCTGGCCAGCGAGTATCCCGATTTCGGTGAGTTGCTGCGGCGCTTGGGCTCCAGCCAGATCCGAGCCTGCGGCACCATGGGCGGCAACGTCGCCAACGGCTCGCCCATCGGTGACTGTCCGCCCGCCCTGATTGCCCTGGACGCGCGCCTCGTCCTGCGCCGTGGCGCTGAGCGGCGGGAGATCGCGCTGGAAGATTTCTTCATCGATTACGGCAAGCAGGATCGCCGGGCGGGCGAGTTCGTCGAGACAATCCTGCTGCCGCGCCGCGATCCGGCCCGCCTGTTCCGCTGCTACAAGGTTTCCAAGCGCTTCGACCAGGACATCACCGCCTCGCTAGGCGCCTTCAACCTGAAGCTGGAAAAAGGGCGCGTCTCCGACATCCGTGTCTGCTTTGGCGGCATGGCGGCCACGCCGAAACGCGCGCGCCATTGCGAGCAGACGGTGATCGGAAAACCGTGGACCCGCGAGACTGTTGCTGGTGGCCAGGCGGCTTTGCGCCAGGATTACGCGCCAATCAGCGATATGCGGGCCAGCAAGACCTACCGCAGCCTGATCGCCGAGAATCTGCTGCTGAAATTCTTCCACGAGACCGGCGAGCCCGATACCCAGACCCGCCCCGAAACCCGAATTATCGCCGCCGCCACGAAGGCTGGCCATGGCTGAGCAGCCGCAGCGCGCAAAGACTAAAATCGAGGGCGGCGTGCGCCAGGCGCTGGCCCATGACAGCGCGCGCAAACATGTCACCGGGGCCGCGATATATACCGACGATATCGCCGAGCCCTTCGGCACGCTGCATCTTGCCGCCGGCGGTGCCGCCCGCGCCCATGCCCGGCTGATCAGCCTCGATCTCGCCAGGGTGCGCAGTGCTCCGGGTGTCGTTGCGGTACTGTCCGTGGCCGATATTCCCGGCGTGAACGATGTCAGCCCCATCGGGGCGGGCGACGATCCCGTTTTCGTTGCCAAGGAGGTGCTGTTCCACGGCCAGGTTCTGTTCGCGGTCGCCGCCGATAGTTTCGAGAATGCCCGCAACGCCGCCAAACTGGCCGTGGCCGAGTATGAAGACCTGCCGCCTTTGATCGAGATCGAGCAGGCCCTGAAGGCGAAGAGCTTCGTGATGGATTCTCATGTCATGCGGCTTGGCGATTCCAGCGCTGCGCTGAAGGCTGCCATGCATCGACTGCGGGGCCGCATCGAGATGGGCGGACAGGATCATTTCTATCTCGAAGGTCAGGTCTCGCTTGCCCTTCCCATGGAGGATGGCGATGTCATCATCCATTGCTCGACCCAGCATCCCACGGAGGTCCAGCACAATGTCGCCCATGTGCTCGGCCGCCCCGACCATGCGGTGACGGTCGAGGTTCGCCGCATGGGCGGTGGCTTCGGAGGCAAGGAGACGCAAGCCTCGCAATGGGCGGCGATTGCGGCCCTTGCCGCCGTAAAAACGGGCCGGCCCTGCAAGTTCCGCCTGGAGCGCGATGACGACATGATCATGACCGGCAAACGGCATGATTTCCTGATCGACTACGATGTCGGTTTCGATGCCGAGGGCCGCATCCAGAGCATCGAGTTCATGCAAGCCGCGCGCTGCGGCTATTCCGCCGATCTCTCCGGCGCGATCGCCGACCGCGCCATGTTCCATGCCGATAATGGGTATTTCCTCGGCAATGCCACAATCACCTCGCACCGCTGCAAGACCCATACGGCCTCAAACACGGCGTTCCGCGGGTTCGGCGGGCCCCAGGGCATGATGGGGATCGAGCAGGTGATCGATGCCATCGCCCGATATCTGGGCAAGGATCCGCTCGATATCCGCAAACGCAATCTCTACGGCAAGACCGATCGCAATGTGACGCCCTATCACCAGACGGTGGAAGACAACGTGCTGCCTGAGGTGATCGCCCAACTCGAGGCGAGCGCCGAGTATTCGAAGCGGCGTGCGGCAGTCATC
>DASXQK010000011.1:0-4585 GCA_036493015.1 Dongiaceae bacterium
GTTACTCTCGCCGGCGCCTTGAAGAACGCCGCCGGCGGCAATGCGGTGTTCGAGGTGGAGGCGGCCAACCTCCAACAGATGCTGAAACGCCTGGGCGATCAGCACCCCAAGCTGAAGCCGATGCTGGAAAAGGGCGTCTCCGTCTCGCTGAATGGCCAGATCTATCGCGATCCGGCCTATCAGCCGATCCCGCCGAATGCAGAGATCTTCATCCTGCCGAAGATGGCGGGGGGCTGAGGCAAGTTCCGTCATGGCCGGGCGTGACCCGGCCATCCATCGCTTCGCTTCTCGTCGAGCGACGGCGCTCTGGCCAATCGCGGGGCGCCTGCCTATTTAAGCCCCATGCCCGATCCGGAAACCTGGCTGCGCAGCACGCCCAAAGGCCTCTTTTGCGAGCCGGGCAATTTCACCATCGATCCGACTTCGGCGGTGGATTACGCCGTCGTTACCCATGGCCATGGCGATCATGCCCGGCCGGGCAACAATCACGTGCTGGCGACACCCGGCACCATTGCTATCATGCGCTCGCGCTTCGCCGGCGAGGCCGGCAAGAACCTGCAGCCGATGGCCTATGGCGAAGCCGTGAAACTGGGCGATGTGACCGTCCGCTTTGCGCCCGCCGGCCATATCCTGGGCTCGGCCCAGGCGGTGCTCGAATACAAGGGAACCCGCGTGGTCGTCTCCGGCGACTACAAGCGCCGTCCCGATCCCACATGTCCGCCTTTCGAGGTCGTGCCCTGCGACCTCTTCATCACGGAAGCGACATTCGGCCTGCCGATCTTCCGCCATCCCTCCGACCGCGGCGAGATACATCGGCTGCTCGCCTCGATCAAAGTGTTCCCGGAGCGCACCCATCTCGTGGGTGCCTATGCGCTGGGCAAGACCCAGCGCGTGATCGCGCTGCTTCGCCGCGAAGGATGGGAGCGGCCGATCTGGCTGCATGGCGCGCTGCTGGGCCTGACCGAGGTCTACAGGCAGCAGGGCTGCGACTTCGGCGAACTGCGCCCCGCGACGGACTCGGATGCTGCCGAGATGAAGGGCGAGATCGTGCTGGCGCCGCCCAGTGCCATCAATGACCGCTGGTCGCGGCGCATGGGCGAGCCGATCCATGCGGTGGCCTCGGGCTGGATGGCGGTGCGCGCCCGCGCGCGCCAGGCCGGCGCCGAATTGCCGCTGGTCATTTCCGATCACGCCGATTGGGACGAGTTGACAGAGACCATCCGCGAGGTCGGCGCACCGAAGCTCTGGGTCACCCATGGCAATGAAGAAGCCCTTTTGCATTACGCAACCGGGCTCGGGATCGAGGCCAAGGCGCTTTCGCTCATCGGCTACGAAGACGAGGAATGAAGCGCTTCGCAGCATTGCTGGACCAGCTGTTCTATCAGCCGCAGCGCAATGCCAAGCTGCGCCTTCTCAGCAGCTATTTCGCCAGCGCGCCTGATCCCGATCGCGGCTATGCACTCGCCGCCATGACCGGCGATCTGACCTTTCAGCATGCCAAGGCCGGGGTGCTGCGCAATCTCGCGGCCGAGCGCAGCGATCCGGTGCTGTTCTCGCTCTCCTACGATTATGTGGGCGATCTGGCGGAAACCGTCGCCCTGATCTGGCCGACCAAGGTGAGCGACGATACAGAGCCGCCGACGCTCGGCACCATCGTCGAAACGCTCCATGCCACGCCGAAAGCGAAACTGCCCGCCCTGCTGGCCGGCTGGCTCGACAGGCTGGAGCCGGCGGGGCGCTGGGCTCTCATCAAGCTCATTACCGGCAATCTGCGCATCGGTGTTTCGGCACGGCTGGCCAAGACGGCGCTGGCGGCGCTTGGCAATCTCGATGCGGGCGAAGTGGAAGAAGTCTGGCATGCGCTCGAGCCGCCCTATCGCGAGCTCTTCGCCTGGCTGGAGGGCAAGGGTCCGCGCCCCGACGCCACCGGCCGCGCCGCCTTTCGTTCGCCCATGCTCGCCCATCCCCTCGACGTGAACGACCTGCCGGGCATGGATCCCGCCGCCTTCATGGCCGAGTGGAAATGGGATGGCGCGCGGGTGCAGATCGTGGGCGAGGGTGCAAGGCTGCGGCTCTATTCACGCTCGGGCGACGAGATGACGGCGACATTTCCCGATGTGGTCGACCGCGCGCCGGGTGATGTGACGCTGGATGGCGAGCTGCTCGTCATGCGCAAGGAGGGTATCGGCATCTTCGCCGATCTGCAGCAGCGCCTGAACCGCAAGACGGTGAGCGCCGCCACGCTGAAGGACTACCCGGTCGGCGTTCGGCTCTACGATCTGCTGTTCGAAGGGCCGGAGGATCTGCGCGGCCTGCCGTTCGTGGTGCGGCGCGCGCGGCTGGAAGCCTGGTTTGCGAAGGCGCCGCGGCCGGGTTTCGACCTCTCGCCGCTGATCCCCTTCGCAAACTGGGACGAGCTTGCGCTCAAACGGAAAGCGGTCGCCGATCCGGGCGTGGAAGGCGTCATGCTGAAGCGCGCCGACAGCGTCTATGTCGCCGGGCGTCCGGCCGGCCAATGGTACAAATGGAAGATCGATCCCAAGCTGGTGGACGCCGTGCTGATGTATGCCCAGCGCGGCCATGGCAAGCGCTCCTCCTTTTATTCCGATTACACCTTCGGCCTCTGGCGTGGCGACGAGCTGGTGCCGGTGGGCAAGGCTTATTTCGGCTTCACCGATGCCGAGTTGCTCGAGCTCGATCGCTGGGTGCGCAACCACACGGTCAATCGCTTCGGCCCGGTGCGCGAGGTCGAACGCGGCGTGGTGCTGGAAGTAGCCTTCGAGGGGCTGCAGCGCTCCACCCGCCACCGTTCCGGTATCGCCATGCGCTTTCCGCGCGTCAGCCGCATCCGCTGGGACAAGCCCTATCAGGAGGCCGACCAGCTAGCCACGCTGGAGAAATTGCTGCCGGCGAAGGCGTAGGCTTAACCGATTCGGTTTCCCGTCGTCGGATCGAACAGGCTCGCGCGAGACATATCCACGGCCAGGCGCAACCTGACGCCGGCGCGTTCGACATCCCGAGGCTTGAGGCGGGCGACGATGGTGCGATCGCCGAGCGCCAGATAGGCGAGCGTATCGGCGCCGGTCGGCTCGACCACATCGATGATGGATTCGATCTCGGCTTCCGAAGCACCCGCCAGGCTGAGGGCTTCAGGCCGGATGCCCAGCGTCACATCGCGATCTTTCCAGGCGCCCATCGCTGTTGATGGCCCCGCCAAGGGCAGCAGGTGCCCGCCCTCGACAGCCACGGCGAGCTTGCCTTGCATCTCCTGCACCCGTCCGGGAATGAAATTCATCGGCGGGGCGCCGATAAAGCCGCCGACATAAGTGTTCGCCGGCCGTTCATAGATCTCCGTCGGCGTGGCGTATTGCTGCACCATGCCGTCTTTCATGATGGCGATGCGCGAAGCCAGCGTCATCGCCTCGATCTGGTCATGGGTCACATAGACGATGGTGGTACCCAGGCGCTGATGCAGCCGTTTGATCTCGATGCGGGTTTCGACCCGAAGCTTGGCATCGAGATTGGACAGCGGTTCGTCGAACAAAAACACCTTGGGCTCGCGCACCAAAGCGCGGCCGATGGCGACGCGCTGGCGCTGGCCGCCTGAAAGCTGCGAGGGCTTGCGGCCCAGCAGATGCTCGATCTGCAGCAGCTTTGCGACCCGAAGGATCGTCTCCTGGCGCGCTGCCTTCGGCACGCCGCGCATGGAGAGGCCGAACTCCATGTTCTTGGCCACATTCATGTTCGGGTAGAGGGCATAGGACTGAAACACCATGGCGATGTCGCGGTCCTTGGGGTGGACATTATTGACCATCCGCTCGCCGATGCGGATCTCGCCGGCGCTGGGCTCCATCAGCCCGGCGATGATGTTGAGCAGGGTAGTCTTGCCGCAGCCGCTAGGCCCCAGCAGCACCAGGAATTCGCCATCGGCGAGCTCGATATCGACTTCCTTCAGGATTTCCAGCGAGGCGTAGCTTTTCTTGACGCCGCGGATGCTGAGCGTGGCCATGATGGTTATCCCTTGACGGCGCCGGCGGTGAGCCCACGCAGGAAGTATTTGCCCGCCAGCACATAGACGACCAGCGTCGGCAAGGCAGCGATGATGGCACCCGCCATATCGACATTGTACTGCTTCACGCCAGTATCGGTGTTGACGAGGTTATTGAGCGCCACCGTCATCGGCTGGGCGCCGCCGGAGCTGAAGGAGGCGCCGAACAGGAAATCGTTCCAGATCTGGGTGAATTGCCAGATCAGGGTCACCACAATGATCGGCGCCGACAGCGGCAGCACGATGCGCCAGAAGATCGAGAAGAAGCCCGCGCCATCGATGGTCGCCGCCTGGATCAGCTCGTTCGGCAGGCTGACATAATAGTTGCGGAAGAAGAGCGTGGTGAAGCAGAGGCCATAGACCACATGCACCAGCACCAGGCCCGCGGTGGTGGAGGCAAGGCCCAGCTTTCCCAAGGTGATCGCCATGGGCAGGATCACCACCTGGAAGGGGATGAAGCAGCCGAACAGCAGCATGCCGAAGATCAGATTGGCGCCGGGAAAGCGGAACTTGGTGAGCGCATAGCCGTTGACCGCG
>DASXQK010000012.1:0-7457 GCA_036493015.1 Dongiaceae bacterium
GAAGCCTCGTCCAACTTGGCGCGCTATGACGGGGTGCGCTTTGGCCTGCGCGTGCCGGGCGCCACCCTGGACGAGATGTATGAGAACACCCGGGCCGAGGGCTTCGGCGCCGAGGTGAAGCGCCGCGTGCTGATCGGGACCTATGTGCTGTCGGCCGGCTATTACGACGCCTATTACCTGAAGGCCCAGCGCCTGCGCAGCCTGATCCTGCGCGACTTCACCGACGCTTTCAAAAATGTCGATGCGATCCTGACGCCTGCGACGCCGACGGCCGCATTTGCCATCGGCGAGCGCACCGACGATCCGATCGCCATGTATCTGAACGACGTGTTCACCGTGCCGGTCAATCTGGCGGGGCTGCCGGGCATCTCGGTGCCGGCGGGCCTCTCGGACGAGGGACTGCCGCTGGGACTGCAGCTGATCGGCCGCGCTTTCGACGAGGCGACATTGCTGCGCATCGCCCGCACGGTGGAACGCGCCGCGGACTTCACGGCCCGGCCTGGCAATTGAGATTCGGGGAATTAAGATGAGTGATTACATCGAAGGCCATAACGGGCCGTGGGAGATCGTGCTGGGCCTCGAAGTCCATGCCCAGGTCATCTCCAAATCCAAGCTATTCTCCGGTGCGGCAACCGACTTCGGGGCAGAGCCGAACACGCAGGTCAGCTTCGTCGATGCGGGCTTTCCCGGCATGCTGCCGGTGATCAACGAGTTCTGCGTCGAGCAGGCGGTCAAGACCGGCCTTGGCCTGAACGCGCAGATCAACCTGCGCTCGGTCTTCGACCGAAAGAACTATTTCTATGCCGATCTGCCGGCCGGATATCAGATCTCGCAGTATCTGCAGCCCATCGTCGGCAAGGGCACGATCACCATCGACCTGCCCGACGGCCGCTCGCGCGATGTCGGCATCACCCGGCTGCATCTGGAACAGGATGCGGGCAAGAGCCTGCATGACCAGCATCCGGCCAAGACCTATGTCGATCTCAATCGCAGCGGCGTGGCGCTGATGGAGATCGTCTCCGAACCCGATATGCGCACGGCGGAGGAGGCGGCAGCCTATCTGCGCAAGCTGCGCTCGATCCTGCGCTATCTTGGCACCTGCGACGGGAATATGGACGAGGGCAGCATGCGCTGCGACGTCAATGTCTCGGTGCGCCGGCCCGGCGAAGGCCTCGGTACGCGCTGCGAGATCAAGAACGTAAACTCGATCCGCTTCGTCCATCAGGCGATCGAATACGAGGCGCGCCGGCAGGTCGAAGTTCTGGAACAGGGCGGCACGATCAAGCAGGAAACCCGGCTGTTCGATTCCGGCCGCGGCGTTACGCGGACCATGCGCAGCAAGGAGAATGCGCATGACTACCGCTATTTTCCCGATCCCGATCTGCTGCCGCTGGATCTGGATGCCGCCTGGGTCGAGCGCCTGAAGGCCGGGTTGCCGGAACTGCCCGATGCCCGCAAGGCGCGCTACATCAAGGATTTCGGGCTCTCGGCCTATGATGCCGGCGTACTGGTCGCCGACAAGGAAACGGCCGGATTCTATGAAGAGGTGGCACGCGGGCGCGATGCGAAGCTCGCCGCCAACTGGACGATCTCCGAACTATTCGGGGCGCTGAACAAGGCGGGGCTCGAGATCACAAGCTCACCGGTTTCGGCGGCCAATCTTGGCGGGCTGGTGGATCTGATCGCCAACAATACGATCTCAGGCCGTATCGCCAAGGATGTCTTCGCCGAGATGGTGGCGAGCGGCCGGCCGGCGGCGGAGATTGTGGAGAAGAAGGGGCTGCGCCAGGTGACTGACACCGGCGCAATAGAAACCGCCATCGATCAGGTGCTGGCGCAGAATGCCGACAAGGTCGCCGAGTACCGCTCCGGCAAGGAGAAGCTGTTCGGCTTCTTCATCGGCCAGATCATGAAGGCGACAGCTGGCAAGGCCAATCCGGCCATGCTGAACGAGCTGCTGAAGAAGAAGCTCGCGAACTGACGGTCAGTATCCGGCGATGATGCTGGGCTTGATCAGGACGATCAGCTGACCGCCCAGGTTATGCGCCGTGCCCACGGGTTGCGCGAACAGTGAGCCGAGCGGCGGCAGGCGGGTCATGGCACCAGCACCGCAACCTGCGCCGCCCGGCGCAATGGCGCTAAAATTGCCAACCGGCACGTGGAACTGGTAGTCGCGGTTCACCACGCTGAAGGCGATGAAAGCCGGCGTATTTCCGCCGGCAGAGAACGGCGCCGATTGCGCATTGACAGGGCTTCCTGTCAGCGTGCCAAGCAGTGATCGGTCATTGCCCGGCGCAGCAAAAGTCTGGCGCAGATCGACAAACAGCGTACTGCCATCGATATAGGCTAGGCCGAGCTGGTTGGCCTGCATGAGCTGGCCCTGGCGTGGCGTCGGCGCGAAAAACCCGCCGATCAGGGGGAGATCCTGGGTGAAGCCCAGCTTGTTGACGTTCTGGCGAAAGTTCACGCTGGTACCGCCGCGGAATGCGCAATCCGGTGTCACCAGGACAAGCTGCGTCAGCGTCGCGTAGCCATCGGCCATCCAGAGATGGATATCATCGAGACGCGCGCCCTGCAGGGAACGATCTGCCGGCGAATTCTCCACCGGGTTACGGTCGTTCTGCGCCGGACTGTCGCCGGCGCCGGTCGCGCAAGCCCACACTGCCAGCAGGGTTGCCAGAAGAATTCTTGTTCGCATGGCCACGTCTCCCTCGATCTCCGTCAAGCATAATTGTCGCGGGGCAGGGCTGCCAACATCGCCCCCAACATCGCCGCCATATCTTACATTAGGATGCGATGGGACGAAGCAAAGGAGCGGGCGATGATCGACCTCTACAGCTGGCCGACCCCCAATGGGCACAAGATCCATATCATGCTGGAAGAAGTGGGCCTGCCTTACAAGGTTCACGGCATCGATATCGGCGCCGGCGCCCAGTTCGAGCCCGCTTTCCTGAAGATCAGCCCGAACAACCGAATTCCCGCCATCGTCGACAATGATGGCCCCGGCGCCAAGCCGATCTCGGTTTTCGAATCCGGTGCGATCCTGATTTATCTCGCCGAGAAAACCGGCAAGTTCCTGCCCAAGGAGTCCCGCGCGCGCTATGCCGTGCTGGAGTGGCTCATGTTCCAGATGGGCGGCATCGGCCCCATGTTCGGCCAGGCGAACCACTTCCGCGCCTATGCGCCGGAAAAGATTCCCTATGCCATCGACCGCTACACCAACGAGGCGAAGCGGCTTTACGGCGTGCTGGATCGCCGGCTGGCCGATCACGATTACGTCGCCGGCGATTACTCCATCGCCGATATGGCGATCTTTCCCTGGATGCGCTACGGCGACCGCCGCGGCGTGAACGTCGATGAATTTCCCAATGTGAAGCGCTGGTTCGAGGCGATCAACGCCCGGCCAGCGGTGCAGCGCGGCGTGGAAGTGCTGAATGCGGAGTCACGCAGCGGCCCGATGAGCGACAAGGAACGCGAAGTTCTGTTCGGCGCCACGCAGTACAAGAAGCGATAGCGGCGGCGAAGAGGGATATGGCCCTGCCATGAGCAAATCCAATCTGCCACTTCAGCCCGCGACCCTGGCGGCCCAGGCTTTGGGGTGGATTGACCCCACCACCCGCGCGCTGACGGCACCAATTAATCTCTCCACAACGTTCGAACGCGACCCCGATCAGAGCCTGCCGGGCGGCCGATCCTATATCCGACCGCGCGCCGGCTCCTTCGACCAGCCGGAAGCGCTGCTGGCAGCACTCGAAGGCGGGCCGGCGGCCATGTTGTTCGCCAGCGGCATGGCCGCGACGACGGCCGTATTCCAGATTCTGAAACCGGGCGACCACGCCATCGCGCCGGAGGAAGCCTATTGGGGGCTTAAACAATGGCTGATGGATTTCGGCCGGCCGAGCGGGCTCGAGGTTGATTTCGTCGATATGAGCGATACGGCGAAAGTAGCATCGGCCGTGAAGCCCGGCCGCACCAAGCTTATCTGGGCGGAGACGCCGGCCAACCCGACCTGGAGCATCGTCGATATCGCCGCCATGGCGGCGATATCGCAAGCGGCGGGCGCCATGCTCGCCGTCGACAACACGGTGCCCACGCCGGTGCATACGCGCCCCATCGAGCTCGGCGCCGATCTGGTGATGCATTCCGCCACCAAATCTCTCAACGGCCATAGCGACGTGCTCTGCGGCGCGCTGGTGACGGCGCGCGAGGACGAGGCCTGGAAGCGCCTCACGGATCTGCGCGCGCAAGCCGGTGCGGTGCCGGGCCCGTTCGAAGCCTGGCTTTTGCTGCGCGGCATGCGCACGCTGGTGCTGCGGGTGCGCCAGAGTTCTGCGTCTGCGTTGGCAATTGCTCGCCATTTCCAGGGCAGCAAAAAACTGGCGGCCGTGCTTTACCCTGGTCTCGCCGGTCATCCAGGTCATGACGTGGCGGCGCGCCAGATGCGCGATGGTTTCGGGGCCATGCTGTCGCTTCGGGTTGCGGGTGGGCGCGAGGCGGCGATCGCCGTGGCGGCGAAGGTCAAACTGTGGAAGCGCGCGACGTCCTTGGGCGGGGTGGAAAGCCTGATCGAACACCGCGCCAGTGTGGAGGGCGCCTATAGCAAGGTGCCGCCCGACCTGCTGCGCCTGTCCACGGGTGTCGAGGATACCGGCGATCTGATCGCCGATCTGGAGCAGGCCATCGGCTGAGGGCCGACTTGGCTGCCCGCTTGCCCCGACAGAACGCTGGCCGCTCGATTGACAATCGCAGAAGCTGCCCGTATGACCTTTCGCGCGCATACGCCGTGGCGCAAGCCGCTCATCGTGCGGAGGGGTGGCCGAGTGGCTGAAGGCGGCGGTTTGCTAAACCGTTATAGGGCCTAAAGCCCTATCGTGAGTTCGAATCTCATCCCCTCCGCCACTCTTCCTAAATTAGTCAATGGCGAAACCAAAAGAGCAAGACTATCGGTAGAAGAAGACCGAGTTGCGCGTCTCGTAGCGCTGGTAAAGGCCCGAAGTCACCGCCGGCGCAGCGAGGCCGGAGCCGTGGAAGAGCTGCAGCAGCGACAGCTCACCGCGGCTGACGCTCGCCTTCAGGTCATCGTAGTTTGGCTGGCCATGCAGTCTGGCCTGGTAGGTGCCGAAAAGATCGAGAAGCGACTGATGGCCGGACCAGTAACACAGGACCATTTCTTCGCACACGGCCGGGCCGGAATGGCCGCGCATGAAGGTGAGATCGGGCGCGAGCCCGGCTTCTTTCATTCGCAAATCTGCTAAAGCCGCGGGCAAATGCAGCAGTTCGTGCGATGGCAGCAGGATTTGCCGCAGCACGAGGGCTACGACGATCAGAGCCTCTGTCCTGACAAGGCCGAAGCGCCGGGCGGAGCGGATCTCACCAAGACGCGACATGCCGACGCCAAGTCCGACGCAGGCCCCGACCGCCCAGTCGAAGAAGCAATTCCAGGCGACACCGTCGCCGGGCTGGGTCAAGGCATACTCGACTGCCCCGGCAATAATCAGATACGTGACCATCCTGAGCTGCGGATCAGTCTTTAGCTGCACGGCGATGGCGACCCAGACAATCAGCGGAACGATGAAAGCCTGAATCCGGCCGAGCGATGTGAGCGCTGTCATCAGATGGTAGGAGCGCAGTTGAGTGAGCTGGGCGAAGAAATCGGGGCCGAAGAGCGCACCGCACAGCGCAAAGCCGGCGGCCAAAAGCGCGAGGGAGAGGGCGAGCCAGCGCACCAGCATGGGCCGGTTGTACTGCGCCAGCCACAGGGTAGCGGCCAGCGGCATGGCCACGATGTTGTGCTTGATGAAGCCGGCCGCGACCATGATCAGTGCGCCAGCCGCGACATTATTCAACTGCCGCGGGCCTGCGCTGAATATGGCGAAACCGAACGACATGACGGCCTGGGCCAGCAACTGCGGATCGTCGACGCCGGCGTAGCCGGTAAAACTTTTGGCCATGATCGCGGCAAACAAGGCGCCCGCGAGGATTGCCGGTCGCAGCTCGCCCCCGAGATTGCGCACGATCCAGGCAATGTTCGCGCCTATGATCAGGATGGAAGTCAGCGAGATGAGCCGGCCAGCGACGATATTGTCGCCGATCAGCTGGCCGGCAAGGCCCACGATATAGAATGACAGTGGCGGATAGTTGTTGAAGAACGTGCCGTGAATCGAGGGGTAGAGTTCGCCGTTGCCCATCGCCCGGTCGGCCAGCAGTGCGTTCCATGATTCATTGCCGTCGATCGGATAGTGAATCCCCAGTCGCGCCAGCGGCCAGGCCATCGCAATTGCGGCCAGAACGCCGATGATGACGATAGCGACATTCAATACGCGCGCGGATAAGGCTGTTTCGGAAGGCTTCACCAACGTCACGTTCACACAGCCCCCAGGTTGACCGTGGTCGGCGCCCCCTCAGGGATTAGCCAGCCTGGGGCGTACACTAACCACAACGAGTTGCTTCCTAGAAGCGGGTTTGCCGGGGCTGACTTGGTTCTGGCCTTAACCAGGTGCCACGCCGCCTTACAGCGACCACCTTGCCGCTCCACGAATGTCGCGGAGACGGTCGAGGCCCTGCAAACTCTTGAATGGCTGTGTGACTGTCCGCGCTGAGAGTGAATGCAAGCGGATGGGCGGGATCGCGCGTTTGCAAGGCTTGGCGCCAGAAGATTGATCCCGCTCTCCTACGCAATTCGGCGATTTTGCCCCGGCCAGGTTTCATCGTTACGGAAAGCGCCTCCCTTCCGGTCAAGAGCGGCATCGAGTGCCCTGACATCCCATAAGTGACGGCGCGTGCGCTTCAAAAGGAACGGTTCAGGGAACGTGCCTGCCGCCACCTCCGCCGCGAACGCGCCAGTCGAAAGACCGACATATCGTGCGGCTGCCTCGCGGGAGAGAAGGCGGGGTGTTATGCCCGTTGGGAGTTGAGTTTTACGCGCCATAAAAAAACTCACAAGTTGATCGACGAGGCTCACAACATCGCTACAAAATTCCTAGCGCGCAGTGGCAATTTTTAGGAGCGCGATTGATTAGTATCTGCGTATCGGCCAAGAGGTGAAGGTCAGACGGCTTGGCAGCGGATTTGCGGGCTCTCCATCTGCAAGGCGGCTGCGTTTAACATTGCTACTGAACCGAGATGACCGGCGGCAGTTCCTCGACCTTCGTGTGTATCTACCACAGCCTTGTCGCACGTAAACGAAAGGCAGGCGCGCTTTTGCACGAGCGCTCGATCTACGTCATGCCCTCGCTTGTTTGCACACTGCGAGGCGGCGATGAAGGGTTATTCCGGCCGCTGTCTAGTTCCCTTTACCGATTAGGCGCCGCATGAAGAGCGCCGGCGATGGCGTAGTACGCTTTCTTGGGTCGGTAATGATCATCAAACGGCAGCGGCCGGGGCGGCAATCCGTCTGAACGGCGGAAATCCTTCAGATCGCCGCGGGCAATCCAGCTTTCCTTGTCGCTGAGCCCCCA
>DASXQK010000013.1:0-4705 GCA_036493015.1 Dongiaceae bacterium
CTGTTCCTCGACGAGCCCACCGCGGGGCTGGACCCGATCGGCGCCGGCGCCTTCGACGAATTGATCCGCAGTCTCCAGCAAAGCCTTGGCCTGACGGTGTTTTTGGTCACACACGATCTGGACAGTCTGGCTGCGATCTGCGACCGTATCGCCGTCCTCGTCGACAAGAAAATCAAGGTCGATACGATGGCGAATCTGCTCGACGATCCGCATCCCTGGATCCGGGAATACTTCCACGGACCCCGGGGCAGAGCGGCGCGACATGCCGAAGGCGAAGAGTTGGCCGAAGGTGAAGAGTTGGCCGAAGGGGGAGAGCGGGCCGGATAATGGAAACGCGAGCGAGCAATATCGCCGTCGGCGCCTTCGTGCTGGTCCTGATCGCCGGCGCCATCGGCTTCGTCTTCTGGGTCGGACGTTTTTCCGAACGCACCGTAACGGTCGACCACTTTGTGCGCTTCGCCGGCTCCGTCGCCGGGCTGGATATCGGCAGCAATGTCCTGTTCGGCGGTATTCCCATCGGTCATGTGACGGCGATCAAGGTCGACCCGTCGGAAACCTCGCTGGCCCGCGTCGATATCGCCGTCGATGCTTCCGTTCCCATCAAGCAGGATTCCGAGGCGATCCTGGAAATGCAGGGCATCACCGGCGGCGTGCTGGTGGAGGTCAGCCGCGGCAGCGGCAGCGCTGCGAAATTGGCGCCGGGATCGGAAATCCAGTCCGGCTATTCGCCCTTCGAGCGGCTGCTGAACGGCGCGCCGGAACTGATCGCCAAGGGCAACGCGCTGCTCGACCGCGCTTCTTCCTTCCTCAATCCGGAAAATTCCGCCGCCGTCGGCCGGGTGCTCGCCAATATCGACAAGCTGACCGGCGTGTTCGCGGCCGATTCTTCCAAGTTCGAGGCGGTGCTGGATCACGGCAACGACGCGCTGAACCAACTCACCACCATGAGCGCCGAGTTTCAGAAACTCGCGGCCGAACTGCGGGTGACCACCGGCAAGCTGGGCGGTGAAGCCAATAATACCTTGGCCCAGGTTCGCATCATGTCGCAGGATTTCAGCAAGACCGCCAAGTCTCTGGACGATGTGCTCAACGACAACCGCTCGCCGATCCGCGATTTCACCAGCACCGGGCTCTATGAGCTGACCCAGATGATCACCGAGGTGCGGCTGCTGGCGCAGACATTGAATCGTATTTCCATCCAGATCGAGCGCGATCCCGCGCGCTTCCTGTTCGGCGACCGGCAGAAGGGATTCCAGGCGCAATGAAGCGACGCGAGATTCTGCAGGGGGGGCTGCTCGGCGGGCTCGCAATGCTCACGGGCTGCGGCCTTCTGCCCAAGGTGCAGGAGCCGACAACCCTCTACACGCTGACGCCGAAAACCACGTTTCCCGATAACCTGCCCGCGGTGAACTGGCAGCTCGTGGTCGAATTGCCCACCGCTTCGGCGGGTATCGACAGCTCGCGCATCGCGCTGACCCACGATCCCTTCACCCTGGAGTATTACGCCAAAGCTTCCTGGACCGATAACGCGCCGGGCATGGTACAGAGCCTGCTGATCGAATCCTTCGAGCGCACCGGCAAGATCGTTGCCGTGGGCCCGGAATCCGCGGGCTTGCGTCCGGATTTCATCCTGAAGACGGATCTGCGCGAGTTCCAGGCGAACTACCGCAACGACGATCCGATTCCCACGGTCCTGGTGCGCATGACGGCCAAGCTGGTGGCCATGCCCCAGCGCAAGATCGTGCGCTCCATCACCTCGGAGAAGAGCGTGAAGGCCCAGGCCAGTGCCTTCTCCGATGTGCTCAACGCCTTCGACGATGCGATCGGCCATGTCTTCCGCGATATCGTCGTCTATACCCTCAGCACGCCGGTGCAGCCTGCTGGCCAGGGCGGCTGAGCGGCCTGCCTATTTTGCCAGATCGGCGTATCGCCCCCTTGTCCATCGCCCGTTGGCCTATCGTCATTGCGTCTATGACAGGCTTCGGCCTGATCGCCCTGCTGCTTCTTGCCTATGTCACTTGCCCGGCCACAGCAGGGCCCGCGCAGCGCACGCTTTATATGGGCACCGCCCCGGTGGTCGGGGTCTATTTCCCGGCGGGCGGCGCCATCTGCGCCATGGTCAACCGCCATCGCGCGCAGACGGGCCTGCGCTGCGTCATCGAAAGCACCGATGGCTCGGTCACCAATCTGGATGCGCTGCGCAGCGGCGATGAAGACATGGCGATCGTGCAATCGGATTGGCAGTACTACGCCATCAAGGGGCTGGGGCCGTTCAAATCCGCCGGCCCCTTTGAGGGCCTGCGCGCGCTATTCGCCATCCATGGTGAGCCGCTGACGCTGATGGTGCGCAAGAATGCCGGCATCGCGTCGCTTTCCGACCTTAAGGGCAAGCGAGTCAATATCGGACCCAAGGGCAGCGGCCAGCGGGTGATGGCTGACCTGCTGATCCGGGCGCTGGGCTGGAAGGATTCGGATTTCGCCAACCTGGCCGAGATCGATCCCAATTTGCAGACGGGGGCGCTTTGCGACAGCCAGATCGACGCCTTCCTGATGCCCATGTCGCATCCCAACGGGGCGGTCGAGGAAGCAGCATCCCGCTGCGGGGCATTGCTGGTGCCGCTGACCGGTCCGGCGGTGGACAAGCTGATGGCCGACAAGCCCTATCTCGCCCGCGATGTGATTCCGGCCGGTACATACCCGGGCAATCCCAATGCGATCGCCACATTCGGTCCGCGCGCCACGCTGCTCGCGACCGAATCGATGCCCGACGATGTGGGCTACAACATCGTCAAGGCGGTGTTCGAGGATTTCGATCGCTTCACCGCCATGCATCCTTCCTTCCGCAGTCTGACGCCGGCGGACATGGTGGCCGGCGGCAATACCGCGCCGCTGCAGGCAGGGGCCGCAAAGTATTTCCGCGAGCGCGGCTGGCTGAAGTGATGGCGGCGCGGCTCGCCGGCATCGCCCAGGCACGCCTCGAGCTGATGGCGCTGGCCGGCGCTGAACTGACGGCGGCCGAGCGCGCCTTCGCCCGCCAGCAGACCAGTGTCGTTGCCCGCCTGTTGCGCGATGAGGGCACATTCTTTGAATGGGATCATTTCCCCGCCGGCGACATCTACGATTCCGTCAGCGGGGCGCAGTATTTCTACCACGCCCATGGCACGACCCCGCGGCGCGTCGGGGAGGGAAAATTTCACAATTTGATGCCGGCCGCCCATGGCGGCGCCCAGCGTCCCGCTGAGGAGCACGGGCATTTTCATACGTTTTTGCGTGATCCGGGTTTGCGCCAACCAGGAACGCAGGCGCCGCCGAGCCATGTCATCGCCATCGCCATGGATTTCCATGGCCGGCCCAATCGCCTGTTCACCGTCAACCGCTGGGTGACGGAAGAGACCTGGACCGAGGCGCCGAGGTTGATCGCCATGCTCGACCGTTTCAGCATCGATCTGCCCCGGCCTTCGCGCTGGGTCAATCGGTGGCTGGCCGCCTTGCTGCGGCTGTTTCGCCCGCAGGTCGAGGATCTGTTGCGCCAGCGCGATGCAGCACTGGCCGAGTGGGGCCGCCTGCATCCCGGAGAGGATCCGCGCAACGCGCGCGAGCTCGAAATACCTTCGCAGGTCGAGATTTCGCTCACTGGCCAGATCGACCAGGTCGCCCGCGCGCTGGCGCAGCCACGGCGCAAGGCGCGATGAGCCCCACTCCTTCACGTGGCACTTCCCAGCCCGCGCTGCGCCGGGCTGGTGCGGCGGATGCGCCCGCGATCAGGCGCATGATCCAGGCGTTGATCCTTCATTCCGGCAATCCGCCTGCAACGCCGGCGCCGGCGGAGGAACTCGCCCGCCACATGTCGGGGCCGCATCCCGATATCGAGGGCATCATCGCCGAACGCGGCAGTGAAGCCCTGGGCATGGTGCTGTTCTTCCCCTGGCTTTCCACCTGGCGCGGGCGGCTCAACCTCTACATCCAGGATCTCTATGTCGAACCCGCCGAGCGCGGCGGGGGGCTGGGCCGCCGCCTGCTGGCCGCGGCTGCGCTCGAGGGCAAGAAGCGGGGCTGCAAGGGGTTGCTGCTGGCGGCGGAGATCAGCAACGCGGATGCCGCGCGCTTTTACACGCGGCTTGGCTTCCAGCGCATCGAGGAAGAACGCCACTGGCTGCTGGCGCCCGCGCAGTTCGAGGCCCTGATCGGCTGACGCAATTTGAATAGCGACTGATTCACGCCTTAAGCCAGAGCAGCTTAAGGCGACCGGGCGCTAGCTTGCGGCGGTCCGCAAGCCGGAACGTTGATTGCGCGAGCCATAGACCACGGCAATGAACACAGCGCCCACGATCAGGGCGCCGCCCATCGCCGCGTTTCCTGTTGGCTGCTCGCCCACCCCCAGCCAGGTCCAGAACGGATTGAACAGCACGTCGAGCAAATTGATGAGGGTCGCCAGCACCGCCGGCACGTAGCGTGCGCCGACGGCGAAGAGATAGAGAGGCAATGCCAGCTGCACCGCGGCCATGGCGCCGATCAGTAGAAGATCGTGTTGCGAGAGCGCCGGCAATCCATGAAACAGCGTCAGCAAGATGGTCATGCCGGCGGCCCCGATGCAGATTGCCGGCACCATGTCGATGTTGCGAAACCAGCGCAGCGATACCGATTGTCCGGCGAAGCAGAAAGCAACTCCCAGCGCCATGACGGTGCCGACCCAGCTGCCGCCGCC
>DASXQK010000014.1:0-6767 GCA_036493015.1 Dongiaceae bacterium
GGAAACTCCGATGCTGGTTCAATTGGTGGTTCAGGCGGCGGGATGAACCGCCTTGGGGACTCTGACGATGATATCACCGGTCCACTCGTCGAGGCCGTCAAAAATCACAATTTCGCCATTTTCCCGGCGCAATGCCGCCACAGCTCAGCAGCAACGTTCGCTCTTGACGTGACCTCGTCTCATTACGAGGCTCCCCGGCCGACATATATAAACCCCGAGAGGCCGGGGAATAAGGACAGCACACCGCGACCCCCAGCGGCTGTCCTTATCGACCTCGCGCGCCGCGCTCCGCTCTTCATCCCGGCGGAGCGCGGCGCAACTCTTTTGGGCCCTGTTTTCCCCTGCAGCTCGGCCCTTGGCCGAGCCCCATGGCTGAACCGGGCGATCCGGGCTAGCTTCGGCGCCGATGACGCAATCGGGGGAATTCCAGACAGAGACCTTCGCCGGCGCCGCCCTTTCCTGCCGGCGCGGCGAGCGCCTCGTTTTCACAGGCCTGGATTTCTCGCTTGTCCCCGGTGGTCTTCTGCTGCTGCGCGGACCCAATGGCAGCGGCAAATCGAGCCTGCTGCGGGTGATGGCGGGCTTGCTGCAGCCGGCCGAGGGCAGCCTCTCCTGGGACGGTGCGGCGATCGGCCGCGATCCCGACGGCCATCGCCGGCGCCTCGCCTTCCTCAGCCATCTCGATGCGTTGAAACCAGCGCTAAGCGCTACCGAGAACCTCGCCTTCTGGTGCGGCCATGAAGCGGTTCAACCGGCGCTATCCGCCTGGGGCATCGATCATCTGGCCAGGCGCCCGGCGCGGTTATTGTCTCAGGGCCAGCGCCGGCGCCTGGCGCTGGCGCGCATCCTCGCCAGCAAGGCCATGCTCTGGCTGCTGGACGAGCCCACCAACGCGCTGGATGACGAGGCTGTAACAATCTTTTCCCGGTGCCTTGCCGCTCACCGCGCAGCCGGCGGCATGGCGGTGATCGCGCTGCATGGGAAAAACGATCTGCCGGGCGCGGCCTTGCTCGACCTTGCGGGCTTTGCGCCATGACATTCCACGCATGAGCGGCGTCACCTTCATGGCGCTGCTGCGCCGCGATCTGTTGCTGATCTTCCGCCAGGGCAGCGATGCGCTGATCACGCTGGCCTTTTATCTGCTGGCGGTGATGATCTTTCCCTTCGGCGTGGGGCCGGAGCCGGATCTGCTCGCGCGTATCGCCGCCGGGCTTCTATGGACGATGGCACTGTTCGCTGCGCTGATCTCCCTCGACCGGCTGTTCCAGCAGGAACAGGAAGACGGCGGGCTGGAGCAGTTGGCGCTGGCACCCCTGGCGCTGGAATGGATTTTCCTGGCCAAGGCGATTGCTCATTGGCTTGCGACGGGCCTGCCGCTTCTGGTCATCGCCCCCTTCCTTGCTTTCCTGCTGGGCCTGCCGGTGCCGGGCATCGGCACGCTGGCGATCGCACTCGCCCTCGGCGGGCCGGCATTAACGATTGTTGGCGCCGTGGGCGCGGCCCTGACCCTGGGCGCGCGCCGTGGCGCTGTCCTGTTGCCGCTGCTGGTATTGCCGCTCTATGTGCCGATCCTCATTTTCGGCGTCGGCGCCGTCGATGCGGCATCGGTTGGCCTTTCCACGAGCCCGCATCTGCTGCTGCTGGCAGCCTATCTGCTGGTGGCGATTCCGCTCGCGCCCTGGGCGGGTGCCGCGGCACTGCGCATCGCTGTTGAATAGGCCCCGGGGGAATAGGCCCGAGGGAGCAGCCTGAGGAACAAGTAAGGGAGGTTCGGCTGGACCGGGCCAGCCGGGCCAGCCTATTCTTCGACAAGATTGCTTGCCGCCCCGGGAGTCGATGCATGCGTCAGACCCGTTTTCTCGCTTTCGCTCTGGCTGCTGTGCTGGCCGGCTGTGCATCGCCCGATCGCGAGGCGCAGAACACGGCCATCCAGGCCGATGTCAACCAGACCTTTGGCGGCGATGTGGGCGCGCTGATCTATCACGGCTATGAGGCGGCGCGCGAAGGCGAAGCGGCCGACAAGGCGCGGGCGGAACTCGCTTCCCAGCCCAGCTATCTTGCCGTCGACGGTTCGCTGAGCGACCAGGCGATGACCATGGCCGATGAATCGGCCGAGCACCGCCGGCAAGCGGAAGCAGCCCTCAACCGCATCCTCGATCCGCTGCGCGATCGTATCGCCAAGCTGGAGGCACATCAGCAGGCAACCGTGCCGGAGGTGACGACCGTGCTGCATTTCGCGCCAGGCAGTGCGGCGCTGCCGGCGGGCGAGACAGCGAAGCTGCAGGCGGTGGCGCATTATCTTGCCCGCCATCCCCATGCCAGCGTCACCATCACCGGCTGGTCCGACGCCACCGGCAGCGCCAAGGCCAATCGTGAGTTGTCCCGCGCGCGAGCCAACGCCGTCTATGACGCGCTGAATGCGCGCGGCCTGCCTCTGGATACCCAGATCGCCGTCATCGGCGCAGGCGCCGCCGGCACCGAAGGCGGCGATCCCATCGGCCGCCGGGTGAAGATTGAAGTTCGTCCGCTCGGCTGAGCGCGACGCTTAACGAGGAAAACCATGAGCGAGAAAATCACCGGCGGCTGCGCCTGTGGCGCGGTGCGTTATGAAATCGGCGCTGATCCGATCTTCATGCTGAATTGCCACTGCCGCGATTGCCAGCGGGCGACGGGTGCCGCCTATGCCCCGGTCTTCGTCGTGCCACGGGGTGCCCTGCAGGTGACGGGCGATCTCAAATATTTCAAGGTCACCGGCGACGGCGGCAAATATGTCGAGCGCGGGTTCTGCCCCAACTGCGGCAGCCGCCTCCTCGGCAATCTCGAGCGCTATCCCGATATCGTCGGGATCCTCGCCGGCAGCCTCGATGATCCCTCGCTGCACAAACCGGTGATGGATATCTATACATCCAGCGCCCATCCCTGGGACCATATGGCGCCGGACCTGCAGAAATTCGCCAAGGACGCGCGGAACTGAGCTGCTCTGCCCGGCACCCTCACGCCGATCAATCCCTTGTGACCCGTCCCTCGCTTTCCTGAGGGCCGGTTCCGCTATATATACCCGCTCGCATGCATCGTTTTGCCAATCCCGGCCGCTTTATGCGCATGGCATCCGCCGTGCTGCCCTGGAGCACCGCCGCCACGATCCTGCTGATCGCTACCGGTCTGGTCTGGGGCCTGTTCTTCTCGCCCCCCGACTATCAGCAGGGCGAGAGCGTGCGCATCATCTATGTCCATGTGCCCTCGGCCTGGATGGCCCTGTTCATCTACAGCTGCATGGCGGCGGCCAGCGCCAGCGCGCTGATCTGGCGCCACCCGCTGGGCGATCTGGTTGCCCGCGCCGCTTCGCCCATCGGCGCCTGCTTCACCTTCATCGCGCTCGTCACCGGCTCGCTCTGGGGCAAGCCCATGTGGGGTACCTGGTGGGTGTGGGATGCGAGACTCACATCCATGCTGATCCTCTTCTTCCTTTATCTGGGGCATATGGCGCTGCTGAATGCCTTCGACGATGCCAACCGGGGAAATCGCGCCGCCGCGATCCTGGCCATCGTCGGCTTCATCAATGTGCCGATCATCAAATTCTCCGTCGACTGGTGGAACACGCTGCACCAGCCGGAAAGCGTCTTTCGCTTGGGCGGACCCACCATCGACCCTTCGATCCTTTGGCCGCTGCTGATCATGGGGCTGGGATTCAGCTTCTTCTTTGTAACGCTGCTGCTGCTGCGGGTGCGCTCGGAGTTCCTGGCGGCGAGGCTGCGCCTTGCGGCAGCCGGTCGCTGAGCCGGCGAGGCCCCATGCGCTATGCTGCCCGCCATGGATAGGATCGCAATATTCTTCGCCATGGGCGGTTATGCCGCCTTTGTCTGGCCCGCTTTCGCCGTCGCGGCGGTGGTGATGGCTGCATTGGTGATTGCAACCCTGCATACGCTGCGCCGGCGCGAACGCGAGATCGCCGAGATCTTCAAGGCGCGTCCCCCGCGGCCGGGACCGCGATGACGCGCAAGCGCCAGCGGATGATCTTCGTGCTGCTGGGCCTGCTGATGCTGGCGGGCGCCACGGCGCTGGTGCTGACCGCCTTTCGCAGCAACCTTGTCTTCTTCTTCAGCCCCACCGACCTGCTGGCGAGCCCGCAGCCGCCCGGCCATGCTTTCCGCCTGGGCGGCCTGGTCGAGCAGGGCAGTGTCGACAAGGCCGGCGGCGATACGGTGCGCTTTCGCATCACCGACAAGAAGAACACCCTGCTGGTCGTCTATCGCGGCGTGCTGCCGGATCTCTTTCGCGAGGGCCAGGGTGTCGTCGTCGAAGGCAGTCTCGCCGCCGATGGCAGTTTCACCGCGAGCAGCGTGCTGGCCAAGCATGACGAGAAATATATGCCGCCGGAAGTTGCCGCCGCCCTGAAGAAGGCCGGCGAATGGCGGCCGACCCAATGATCGTTGAATTGGGACATTTCGCGCTGGTGCTGGCGCTGGTCGTGGCAGCAGCGCAGACGGTGCTGCCGTTGTGGGGCGCGCAGATCAACAACGCGCGGCTGATGAGCCTGGCGCGGCCGGCGGCGCTGGCCCAGCTTCTGTGCATCCTGATCGCGTTTGCGGCACTGCTGCAGGCTTACATCGCCTGCGACTTCTCCGTTGCCGCGGTGGCGCATAATTCCAACGCCCAGCAGCCGCTGATCTATCGCATGGCGGGATTATGGGGCAATCACGAGGGCTCGCTGCTGCTCTGGGTCACCATCCTCGCGATCTATGGCGCCGCGGTAGCGGCCTTCGGCGACAATCTGCCAATGCGGCTGCAGGCCCGCGTGCTGGCGATCCAGGCGCTCATCGCGCTGGGTTTTCTCGCCTTCATGCTGTTCACCTCGAACCCCTTCCTGCGCCTCGATCCCGCGCCGGCGATGGGTGCGGAACTCAACCCCATCCTGCAGGATCCCGGTCTCGCCTTTCATCCGCCGACGCTCTATCTGGGCTATGTCGGGCTCTCAATGGCATTCTCCTTCGCCGTCGCCGCCCTCATCGAAGGCAAGGTCGATGCCGCCTGGGCGCGCTGGGTCAGGCCATGGACGCTTGCTGCCTGGACGTGCCTGACGGCCGGCATCGGCGGCGGCAGCTGGTGGGCCTATCACACGCTGGGCTGGGGCGGCTGGTGGTTCTGGGATCCGGTGGAGAATGCATCCTTCATGCCGTGGCTGGTGGCAACCGCCCTGCTGCATTCGGCGATCGTCGTGGAAAAGCGCGATGCGCTGAAGGGCTGGACCATCCTGCTGGCGATCTTCGCCTTCGCCTTCAGCCTGATCGGCACCTTCCTGGTGCGTTCGGGCGTCATCACCTCGGTTCATTCCTTCGCCAGCGATCCCGGCCGCGGCGTCTTCATCCTGGCGCTGCTGGTCTTCTATGTCGGCGGCGCGCTGGCGCTCTATGCCTGGCGGGCACCGAGCCTGAAGTCCGGCGGCCTGTTCGCGCCGATCAGCCGCGAAGGCGCGCTGCTGATCAACAATCTGCTCCTGATAACAGCGGCGGCCACGGTCTTCCTCGGCACGCTCTATCCGCTGTTCCTCGATGTGATGGGCGGCGGCAGCGTTTCGGTGGGAGCGCCCTATTATTATGCGACGTTCGTGCCCATCGCGGTGCCGCTGCTGGCGCTCTCGGCCATCGGCCCCTTCCTCAGCTGGAAGCGCGCCGATCTGCAGGGGGCTCTGCCGCGTCTCAAATTCGCTTTTGCCGCCGCGATTATTTTTGCAGCGCTGGGCTGGTGGTGGCATCAAAGCGGGCCCCTGCTGGCGCCGCTGGGTGCCGCACTCGCGGGCTGGATGTTCTTCGCGGCAATCGGCGAATTCATCGATCGCGTGCGGCTGTTTTCTGCCGGAGCGGCCGGGCGGCTCAGCCGCCTGCCGCGCGCAGCATGGGGCATGACCTTGGCCCATGCGGGTCTGGCGATCGCCGTGCTCGGCATGACCGCGAGCGGCGCCTGGAAGCAGGAAGATATCCGCGTTCTCAAGCCCGGCGAGAGCGCCGCGATCGCCGGATACAGTTATCGCCTCGATTCCGTCGGCCCGGCGCAGGGCCCGAATTATTCCGTGACCCGCGCGCAGTTTACCGTCAGCCAGGATGGCGTGCCCGTTGTCCTGCTCTATCCCGAAAAGCGCTTCTATCCCGACGCCGATACCACAACGACCCAGGCCGCCATCCATGCCCGCAATTTCTCCGACCTCTATGCGGTGATCGGCGAACCGGACAATAAAGGCGGCTGGACTGTGCGCTTCTACTACGAGCCCTTGGTGCCGCTGATCTGGGGTGGCTTCGTGATCATGATGCTCGGCGGGCTCGTCTCGCTCAGCGACCGCCGATATCGCATCGGCGCTCCCTTGCGCGCCCGCGCGATCGAGGCCACTGCCCGATGATGCGCCGGTTATCTTTCCTGCTGCCGCTGCTGGCCTTCGCCGCCATCGCCGGCTGGTTCTGGCTGGGGCTGGCGCCTGATCGGAATCCGAGCGCGATCCCCTCAGTCATGATCGGCAAGCAGCTTCCGGAATTCGACTTGCCGCCGCTCACGAGCGGATCACCCGGATTGAAAAGCAGCGAGCTGAAGGGTCGCGTGACGCTGATCAGCTTCTTCGCCTCCTGGTGCGTGCCCTGCCGGGCGGAGCATCCGCTGCTGTTTCCTTTGGCCCAGGACAAGCGCATCCAGATCGTCGGCATCGCCTATAACGACAAGCCGGGCAATACCAGTGCCTATCTGAGCGAGCTGGGTAACCCTTATTCGCGGGTGGTGGTGGA
>DASXQK010000015.1:0-8502 GCA_036493015.1 Dongiaceae bacterium
GCCATCGATAGGCAGGTCGCCGAGGCGCTCGAGCTGGTGCGCCTGCCCGGCTTTGCCAGGCGCCGGGCATGGGAGCTTTCCGGCGGCCAGCAGCAGCGCGTGGCGCTGGCCCGCGCCCTGATCAACCGGCCGACGGTCCTGTTGCTGGACGAGCCGCTGGCAGCATTGGACCGCAAGCTGCGCCGCGAAATGCAGATTGAACTTCAAAATCTGCAACGGGAAGTCGGCATCACCTTCGTGCTGGTGACCCACGATCAGGAAGAGGCGCTCAGCATGAGCGATACCATCGGCATCATGCGCGACGGGCGGGTCGAACAATTCGCCAGCCCCCGCGAGCTGTATGCGGCACCCGCCAACCGCTATGTCGCCGACTTCGTCGGGGAATCGAATTTTTTCGCCGGCGAGGTGGTGGCGGCGGACTCCAAGGGTGCGACGATCCGCACGTCTGCCGGCATCGTGCTGGCCGCCCCGCTCAGTGCCAGCGGTGCCAGCCTTGCGGGCCAGGCCCGCGGCGTGATCGCGGTGCGCCCGGAGGCGATTTCGCTGGGCGGCGATGGGTCACTCGATTACCGCTTCAGCGGAAAAGTGCAGAACCGGATTTATCTGGGCGACCAGACGGAGTTCAGCATCGCCACGGCGGAGCTGGGCGATATCCTGGTGCGCGCGCCCAATTCCTCGCGGCTGGTCTCGGGCGGGCTGGCGCCGGGCGATGAGACGATGCTGGGCTGGCAGCGCGACAGCGCCCTTGCCCTGGTGGACGCATGATTCTGGGACGCCCGACGGGGGACGCCTGACGGGGATGCCTGACCGGGACAATATCGATCAAGGGGATTTGAATTTCCTGTGCGCGCCTGACATGCACAAGTGGCGTGCCACAACAGCAGCCGGTCCGGGAAAGATCAAACAGGGTCCAATACGAAAAGGGGTATTTCGATGTACACGCTTTACTGGAACCATGGCAGCGCCTCCATCACCGCCCATATGGCGCTGGAGGAATCAGGCGTGCCCTATACGCTAAAATTTGTCGACATGGACAAGGGCGAGCATAAATCGCCCGAGTACCTGAAGATGAATCCGAACGGCAAGGTGCCGACCCTGCTGATCGACAACAAGCGCATCATGTTCGAGACCGCGGCGATCGCCATGTACATCGCCGACCGCCATCCGCAATCGGGTCTGGCGCCGGCGGTCGATGATCCGGCGCGCGTTGCCTATATGCAATGGCTGCTGCATATCGCCAACAGCGTGCAGCCCTATTACTTCATGTTCTATTACCCGGAGCGCCACATGGCGGATCCCGCGGCCCATGAAGCGATCAAGACCCAGGCAACCAGGATGATCGGCGAATCCTGGGCGCGCATCGATGCAGCACTCGCCAGGAGCGGCCCCTATCTAGCCGGCGACCGCTTCAGTGCCGCCGATCTGCCGGTGATGATGCTGACCGGCTGGAAACAGGCCTGCGCCGATGTGCTGGACAAGAACAAGAATGTCCGACGACTCGTTGAGTTAGTCTCAGCCAGGCCGGCCATCAAGCGCGTGCTGCAGCAGAATGCGGCGGCCGCCTGAGCGCCGATCTCGAAGCAAGGTTTCCTGAAGCAACGTTTGCCGATGCTCGGGCGGTCAGCGAATTCTGGTTCGACCCCCGGGCCGAGAAACTCTGGTTCGAAAAAAATGAGTTCTTCGATCGCGATATTCGCGAGCGCTTCGCGCCCTTGATCCTGCGCGCCGCGGCCGGCGGCCTTTCGGCCTGGGAAGAAAATGCGCGAGACGCGCTGGCGCTCGTCGTCCTGCTCGACCAGTTTCCCCGCAATATCCATCGCGGCTCGCCGCTCGCCTATTCAGCCGACATGCTCGCCCGCGATGTCGCGAACCGTGCGATCGATCGCGGATTCCACATGATGCTACCGCGCGACCGGCGTTTCTTTTTCTACCTTCCCTTCGAGCACAGCGAAGACCTGGTTGACCAGGCGCGCTCGATCACCTTGTTCCGTGAATGGGTCGATGAATGCCCGGTGGAAAAGCGCGCCGAGGCCGAGCACCACTTCACCTATATCCTGCGCCATGAGGAGATCATCCGCCGCTTTGGCCGCTTTCCCCATCGCAATGCCGTGCTCGGGCGGACAACCACGCCGGAAGAAGCGGAATTCCTGAAGGAACTCCGCTCGTCGTTTTGACTCTTTCCGTGTCGCGGCTCTTGCGATCCTCATCCTGAGCTTATCGAAGGATGAGGCACTCCATCCATTGTGCAGCTTCATGGTTCGACAGGCTCACCATGAGGACCGGGAATGGGTCGCTCGCCCCTACTGCGCGCTTGCCGAAGCCCCGCACGTGCCGCTTGCCTGGATCAGCCCGTAACCGAAAACGGGATCCTTGCCTGGTGCGCCGAGATCGATGGCGCGGGCCGCGAGCCTCTGGCGGAGCAGATCCGCATTGGCCGGCGCGCCCGCCATGCGTTCGGCTGCAATCGCCGCGGCGGCAAAGGGCGCAGCAAAGGATGTGCCCGTGCGGTATTCGCCCACGCCTTGGCCATCCGGCGTCCAGATGCGCACCCCGGGTGCGGCAAAGGCGACGTAATCGCCGCGATTGGCTTCCGGCAGGATCGCATCGTCCTGGTCTACCGCCGTCACCGCGATGACGGAGGGCAGGGCCGCGGGGTAGGCGGGCGGCGCGCCGGGGCCGGCATTGCCGGCGGCGGCCACCAGCACCGTGCCACGCTCGCTCGCCCGCGATACCGCAAGGGCCATCAGCGTATTGTCGTCGCCGGAAAGGCTGATGTTCACCACCGGCACATGCTGGGCCACCATCCAGTCGAGTGCGGCGGCAATACCGAACGCGCTGGCTTCGCTGCGTTCGCCATGGCGCTCGAAGATCGAGGCGGCATAGAGATCGGCGGCCGGCAGCAGGCCGGCGCCATCGAGATGGGCGGGATCGGGCCGGCCCAGCAGCAGGGTGGCGATCGCCGTGCCGTGATCGGTCGCGGCCGCGGCGCTGCCTTCGGAGAGAAAGGATTGTTGATGCAGCCTCTGCCCGGCCAAGGCAGGCAGGCCCGCATCGATGCCGGAATCCACCATGCCGATGCGCAGGCCCGCTCCGCAGCCGGCATTACCCGGCCAGCCGATCAGGCGGCGGGCGTAATCGGGTGCGGGCAGTGAAACCACTTCCGCTGCCTGTGCTTCGTAAGGCTCGTAGAAGCTGTTCACATCGGCGACCAGCTCCGGCACTGCCTGGCGCAACAAGGCGAGACCTGACTGAGAATCGACATTGATCGGCGTCTTCAGGCGCAGGACCGAAATCCCGAGGGCCTGCAGCGGCCGGTCATCGATGAGGCGAAATCCCAGGCCCTCCGCCTTGGCGAGAACCTCCGGCCGATCGCCCAACACGACGACCTCGCCGGCGGCAAAATCGCCGCGCCCGCCGGTGCCGGCAGGGTTATTGGCCGTCACCCCGCTATTGGTCGTGGTGGTGCCGGAGGTTGTGCCGCTGTTGCCGGACTTGCCCTTGCCGCTGTTGCCGCCATCGTCGCCGCCGCCATCATCGCCGCCGCCCGGGCCACTTGAGCCGCTTTCGCCGCCACTGCTGCCGTCACCACCACTACCGCCACTACTGCCGCTCCCGCTGCCGCCATGGCCGCCGCCGTCATCGGCATAGGCAGCGCTGACGAGATACCGGGCGAGACGCGAAAGCGGCCCGCCGGCACTGAGTGCCGCCGTGGCAAGCACTACCAGCACAACGAGGCTTCCTCGCGCGATCATGGTTTTCGTTCGGCCATTTATTTGCCGGCTGAACATTGGCCGGCTGTTCATCAATGTGCGGACAGGATCATGACGCTCCAGCTTTTGTCGGCAGCATGGCAAGCAATGCCATCGGCCACGCGGTGCTCACTCCCTCGGGTCTCGTCACGATGAAATTCCCGGCAGGGTGCGCCAACGCCAGTGGCAAAACTGCGGCCCAGCACCACCTGACCCCGGCCGACCGCCGGGTTCTCATAGGCAAGGCTCTCACCCTGATTGCCTTTTTCCAGGATCGTCTGCAAGGCGGCTTCGAACTTTCCTGCCAGGGGATCGGCGGAAGAAAGGCTCGCCGGAACATACGCTTGTGGCATGCCCCGCAGCTCATAGCCGGCGCCGATGCCAATGGCGAGTGCAGCCAGGCTTGCCGCCAGCGCCGTCGGCCAATACCCGGCCACCGGCCTGTTGCCGGTGCGCGCCGGGTTCGCGGCCGCGATCAGCCGCGCCGGTACCGGTTCCTGCAATACCGGGGCGAAGGCCCGCGCCGCTGCATTGGCGCTAAGGCGCAGCAAGCGCACCGTCTCCCACGCCTCGGCATCGCGCATCAGCGCGGCCTCGACCGCTGCCAGCCGCTCGCGCGGCAATTCGCCATCGACATAGGCCACGAGAAGATCGTGATCGAGAAATACGTCGCTCATCGCTTTATCCTGACGATTGTTGCGCCAGCCTCGCCTTCACGCTGGCCAGCCTTTTCTTCCAGGGCGCGGCCCAGTGCCAAGCGAGCGCGCGACAGCCGGCTCATGACCGTGCCCAGCGGCAGCTCCAGGATCTCCGCCGCATCCTTGTAGGCGACACCCTCCACCGAGATCAGCATCAGCACCGCGCGGTGGTCCTCCGGCAGCTGGCCGATGGCTTCGCGCACCTGGGCCAGATAGAGCGCGTCGTCGGCAGCACCCGGTGCAATCGCTGCCGACTGCTGCGCCAGCTCGCCGGCATCGATGGCGGCCATCTCGCGGCTGTGGCGGCGGCGGTTGTCGATCCAGAGGTTCTGCACGATGCGATACATCCAGCTATCCAAACGGGTCCCGGGCTGGAACTGGTCGCGCCGGGCGAGAGCGCGTTCACAAGCCGCCTGGACCAGATCGTCACCATCCGCGGGCGAGCGGGCCAGGCCGCGGGCGAAGCGGCGAAGCCGCGGCAGCAGCGCCACAAGCTGGTGACTGAACCCTTGATCCATACTCTCCCTCGCCTGATTCGGATCGGCCCGGGCCGGATCGACCCGGGCCGGACCGACGCCAGCAATCACAACGCCAGCGGCGGCGTTTTATTCCCTCAGCTGCCGGCCAGCGGTTGGGGAGCCGCGATATCCGGCCGCGGCAGCGCCAAAGTGCGCCGGCGGGCGACAGCCAGGCCAAGCACACCGAGAAACAGGGCGGCGAATGTGGCCAGCCCGTAATCCAGGGCGAAGGTCGCGTCGATGGCATCCAGGATGCCGGCGCCGACATAGGCCAGCGCTGCAATCGTCAGCGGCCAGCCGGCCCAGAGCCCGTGCCGGCGCGGCCATTGAGCGGCAAACAGCCCCGCCAGGATCAACGTGCCAAACACGTAATAATGCGGCCGCGATACCGGCAGGATGGGAACCACGAGCTGCACCAAAGCGGCGAAGAACAGGAACTCCGCCAGGCCATCGCCCCGCCGGCGCATGGCCCATAGCGCCGCCGCACTCAGCAGGACTGCAATCGCGATATGCGCCAGGAAATAGGGCAGCGGCGGCGCGGCCGCGCGGGTGTCGCGGATGGGGTGGAAGAAGTCATAGAGCATGTATTCGAAAGACTGAATGCGCGAATTGGTGCCATGCAGTTCGTCGGCCACCACCGGATCGCCGCCGCCCGTCGCCTCGCCGATCAGCCGGTCACCGATGAATTCGCGATAGGCGGTGAAGCTCGCCGAAGGTCCCATGACGAGGACCGGCACCAGCAGGCTGGCGAGGATCGCGACTGCCGCGCCGATGAGAAAGCGCCGGTCGCGCCGATAGAGGGGGTAGATCAGCAGATAGGCCGGAAACAGCTTGATGCCGGCAGCAAGACCCAGCCACAGCCCGGCCCGCAGCGGCCGGCCGCGCAGGATCGATGCGCCCGAGCCGGCGAGGCAGAGCAGCAGGATGGGTGTGGATTGCCCGCGGCCCAGCGCATCGCCGGCATAGAACAGGGTCAGCACGAGCGGCAGCAGACGCAACGCCCACCAGCCCTGGGAAAAGCGGGGCGGCGGCGGATTCCCGCGCGCGGGTCCTGTCGCCTCCAACGCGGTCGCCACCATGTGAACCGCGATCAGAATGCAGCCGACACCCAGCCAGTACCAGATCGTGGCCGATAGCCAGAAGGGCAGCGTGCCGGCCTTGGCCTCTGCCGGCGCATTATCCGGCGGATCGGCCAGCGGAATCATCACCGTCGCGAGCAGCGGCGGATAGAGATAGTGCCAGCCATGGGGATCGGTAATCTGATAAAGGCTCTGGCCCTCTTTCGCCGCCCAGGCAGCCGTCAGATAGACGTCGAGATCGCCTTTGCGCGGCTGGTGAAGCACCGTGCCGTGCATCACATAGGCGTAAAAGACAAGAAACACGCCGGCCAGCACGAGCAACAGGCGCCGGCCGTGGCGGTCCAGAGGGCTTGCGGCATTGAGGGATTCGAACCAGGCGCGCATGGCGGCAAATGACGGCGTGAGCTTTCACCTGTCAACCGGGCGGCCGACAATTGAACCATTGGCAACCGGCCGCCGGTCAGCCCGGCAACCTTTCGCCAGCCAGGAGTGTAAAACCGACCGGAGCAAAAGGCTTGCCCTCGCCTGCGGGATGCCACATATGGGCGGCAAGAGAACGACAGGACGATCGCAAGCATGACGGCGGTTTCAGAAGCAGGCAGCGGCCAGGCGGGGGGCGGCGATTTCCGCATCGGCTCCGAACAGCATAAGACATTGTTCTGCCGTATGTTTTTGGATAGCTACGATCCCTACAAGCCCGCGGTCATCCACTGGCCCGATCTGGCGCCCGATGCGCTGGCCAGACTGACCGGCCTGCCGTTCTGGGACATCGCCGTGCGTACCGAGGAATCGGCCGGGCGGCGCATGGAGGCCCTGGCCGCGGCCAGCGACGATCTGCTGATTCGCCAGGCGGTCAACCTCAATGCCTTCGAGGAGCGCCGGCACAAGGACGTGCTGGGCCATATGATCCGCTTCTATGGCATCGAGCTTTCGCCGGAAGAACCCTATGTGGCGCCCACCAGCCCGCTCTGGGGGTTCCTGCGCACCGGCTATGGCGAACTCTTCGATTCCTTTTTCGCCTTCGGCCTGTTCGCGCTGGCAAAACAATCGGGATTCTTCCCGCCCGAACTGGTCGAGGTGTTCGAGCCGGTCATCCAGGAAGAGGCACGCCACAACCTCTTCTTCGTCAACTGGGTTGCCTATATGCGCCGGCGGCGCAACTGGCTGGCGCGCATCCCCTTCGAGATCAAATGCCTTGCCGCACTCGGCTGCCAGGCCTGGGCACGGGCCAAGATCGCGCGCCGCGTCGACAGCAACAACTTCACCGCCACCAGCGGCAGCGCCATGGGGCTGGATATCTCGCCGCTCAGCTTCTTTGCGCTTTGCACGGCCGAGAACGAGCGGCGCCTGGCGCCGTTCGATTCCCGCCTGTTGCGCCCGCGCTTGATGCCGGCACTGGTGGGCATCGCCTCGTTCTTCATGCGGCTGGGTTCGATCTTCAAACGGCGCGAGAACCCGGCCGCCTGACGGCCGATCGCATATGCTGGGCGAGGGATCGATGACCCGGGCAGCGTTGGCGTTTCTCCTGATTCTAATTCTTGGCCTCGGCAAGGCCGATGCGGCACCGGCGCCCATCGTCACGGATCTCGATTTTGACGGCGGCAGCGAACGCGCTTTGCTGCTGTCGCCTGATCAACCGCCCGGCCAGCCACCCGGCCAGCCAAAGGCAACGGTCGTGCTGTTTCCCGGCGGCGACGGGGTGATCAAACTGGGAAGCGATGGCTCGATCGGCGCGCCCACTAATTTTCTTGTCCGTTCACGCATTCATTGGGTCGAGCGCGGCTATGCCGTGCTGATACCCGATGCGCCGCCAGGGCCAAGCTTGATGGGCCGGCGCATAAGCGAGCATTACGCCGCGGCCGTCGCAGCCTTGGTGAGCTTCGCCAAACAGGCGATCCACGGCCCCGTCTGGCTGGTGGGTACCAGCCAGGGCACCAATGCCGTGGTCAGTGGCGCCAGCCGCCTGACCCATGGCGAGATTGCCGGAATCATTCTGACCTCCCCCATCACCGAGCCCGGCAAAAGCAAGGATCTCAAGGAGACCGTCTTCGATGCCGATCTGGCGGCGATCGATGTGCCGGTCTTCATCGTCTCCCATAGCGATGATTCCTGCGGCATGACGCCGCCGGGTGATCAGGCAAAGCTGACGGCCGCCTTCACCGGCTCGCCCTTCGCCAAGGCGATTCTTGTCAGCGGCGGCAAGCCCGCTGTCTCGCCTCCTTGCGAGGCCGAGGCACCCCACGGCTTCTACGGCGTGGAAGTCGACACAATCAAACACATGGTCTCGTTCATCGCCGCGCACTGAGCGCCGGGGCGACAGCTAGTCTCGGCTCCGGCGCGGTGTATGATGGATATCTTCGATGGATGCGTTTGACGGCGTTCTCGCTTGCGGAGCCCGCGATTGCGTTCCAGAGGTCGCACCTTTCTGATCTCGCTCGGGCTGCTTGCAAGCCTTGCG
>DASXQK010000016.1:0-11813 GCA_036493015.1 Dongiaceae bacterium
AAGGTGCGCTGGAGAAGGGCCATGGGATCTTCGTCATAGCCGGCGAAGAATTCTTCATAGGCGCGGGCGACGCGGCCGGGCGTTCCGATCAACCCTTCGCGCAGCGGATCGTCGCCGGCCCAGCGGATCAGCGTGCGCACCGCCTCCTCTGCCTCGCCGCGGCTGGGCTTCTTGCGCGCGGCACGCGCGGTCTCTTTCTTGACGAGAGCGGCGCCGCGCCCGCGGCGCGCGGCTTTGATTTTGGGGGCCATCAGTTCAACCGGCTGGGTTGGTGGGGGCTATCGAGCGAGAAGTCGGGAATGGTGACATCGAAGCGCTCGCCTGTTTCGCTTGCTTCCATCTGGTAGCTGCCGCCCATGATTCCAGAGGGCGTGGGAAGCGGCGTGCCGCTGGTGTATTCGTAGCTGTCGCCGGGCCTGAGTTTCGGCTGCTCGCCCACCACGCCGGCACCCCGCACCTCCTGGGTACGGCCCATCGAATCGGTGATGCGCCAATAGCGGTTGCGCAGCTGCACGGTGCGCTTGCCGTTATTCTCGATGCGCACGTGATAGGCCCAGACGTAATGCGCCTCGTCGGGCGAGGACTGCTCGGCGAGGTAATAGGGCTTCACCGTGATGGTGATGTCGTGGGTTGTTTCGCGATACATGCAGATCATTTTAGCCCCGATAGAGGGGCTGTCCAGCAAGCGGCCCTTAAATCGCACAGGCTATCGCCGCCCACAAAAGGAGAGCGGCGCCGGTTTGACCCGGCGCCGCTCTTTTACTCAGACGTAACGTCGTACCAGGCTGCGATTACGGCTGCAGGATGATTTCGACGCGACGATTCTTCGCCTCACGGACACCGTCAGCAGTCGGCACCGCAGGCTCGCTTTCGCCACGACCGGCGACCGTGATCTTGTCGGCAGCGACGCCACCGGAGATCAGGGCAGAGCGAACCGAGTCGGCACGACGCAGCGACAGGGCCATGTTGTAGTCTTCCGGACCGGCGCGGTCAGTGTGACCGGTAACCGACACGGACGACGGAGCATGGGCTGAGGCGTCGGAGAGAACCTGGTTGATGACAACCTGGCCAGCCGGGTTGATCACGGACTTGTCGAAGTCGAAGTAGACCGTGTAGTTGGCCGGCGACATTGGCGCCATCGTCTGGGCCATCTGCTTCTTCTCGAGCGCGTCCATGGCCGCCATGAAGTCGTTCTTGCAGGCGGCGATCTTGTCGTCTTCGTGGTTTTCGTCCTGCTCTTCAACCCAGCAGTCGAAACGCGCCTGGGCCCGTGCCGCATCCTGCGGCTTGGCATCGCGCGCGCCACTGTTCAGTGCCGTCATCAGGCGCGTGCGGGCCGCAGCCAGCTCAGCCTGTTTGTCGGCCGGGATATCCCAATTGGCGAGATCTTCCGGTTCGACATTGGCGCCGCCCGCCGCCAGCAGACCCTTCTGAGCGAAATGATCGGCATTACCCCAATCGTATTCGCTCTTTTCTTCTGCGACGTAGGCCTGGTATTCGCTGGTGAGCGCCTGGGTAAAGGGCGATCCTGTGCCCTTGGCCATGCTCACTTGATCGATATTGCTGGTGCAGCCGGCCAACAGGGCAAGGGCCGCAACGGCGCCGAGAATCTTCATATTCATCATCATGACCCCTCTTAATTAACTTCAATCACCGTTGCCGGCGAATTTTCAAGCACTGCCCCGCGACAATGCTCATGGGAAATCCCGGCGAGCCCCCCGCCGAGCACTGGGCTCGAAACTTTTATGCATCTGCGAGCCCAGATAGAAAGGATATTAGGCAGGCACCCTGCCAAAGTCAAAGTAGGCAAGCTATTCGGCTGATTTGAACGTCAAGTCCTGACCGACTGTGACAATTTTGCCACCAGCCGCCGCGGCGTCCGCCATATCGTGGGTAACCATCAGAACTGGCAAATCATTTGTCCGTGCCCGGGCAAAGACAAGCTCGCGGAATTGACCCCGCAGGCGCGAATCGAGACGGCTGAACGGTTCGTCCAACAAAAGGGCATGGGGCTGCGACAGCAACATGCGCAAAAGCGACGCGCGCGCCCGCTGGCCGCCCGAAAGCGTCGCCGGATCGCGGGACGCGAATCCGCCGAGTCCGGCTTCATCTAGGGCCGCTTCCACGCGCTGCCGGCGCTCGTCGCCCGAGAGGCCGGGCGGCAGGCCGAAGGCGAGATTGCTGCCCACGGAAAGATGGGGGAACAGCAGATCCTCCTGGAACAGGATGCCGAGGCGCCGGCGCTCCGGCGCCCAACGCGTAATGTCTTCGTCCTTGAGTCGAACCCGGCCCCGGCAGCGAAAGACGGGATCGAGCGTGCCGCAAAGAAAAGCGAGCAGACTCGATTTGCCGCTGCCCGAGGGGCCCATCAGCGTCACGACCTCGCCGGGCGCAATCGACAGATCGAGCGGTCCGATCAGAACCCGGCCGGCAAGGGCCAGCACGACATGATCGAGAACGAGCCCCTTGCTCATCGCTGGTGAACCGCCACGTGCATGCCGCGGCGATGGCGAAAGACGATCGCCGGCAACAGCAGGGCCACGGCGAATCCGGCCAGCGGTAGCGTTGCCTGAAGGAAGCCATAGACGCCGGCAATGCGCCGGTCGCCGCCGGCGCTTGCCGCCACGGCTTCGATGGTCAGGCTGTCGAAGCGGCCCGAGCCTGCAAACAGCGTGGGCAGATAGAGCGCGATGCTGACGGAGAATCCGACCGCCGCTGCGACCAGGATCGGGCGCAGCAGCATCGGCAGCATCAGGGCGAAGAACAACCGGCCGCGGCCGGCGCCCAGGCAAAGCCCGGTGCGGATGTAACGTTCGTCCAAAGTGCGCCAGGGATCGGCCAGCATCAAAAAGACATAAGGCAGCACGAACAATAGATGACTCCAGATCAGCGTGAGCGCGCTCGCATCGAGGCCGAGAAAAGTGAAAAGCGTTTCAGCGCCGAACAGAAAGGAGATCTGCGGCACCAGCAGCGGCAGATAGATCAGCCACAGTACGCGGCCGGAGGGATGCACGCCGTGACGGCGTTCGTTTTCCAGGCAACCTAGCGTAAGCAGCAAGGCGAGCGCCGTGGCGGCGGCTCCCAGCCACAGGCTTGTTCCCAGCGGCCGCGCGATATCGAGGCCGGGCCGTGCCCAATTGCCGATGTTCCAGGCCTGGGGCAGCAAGGCGGGAAAACGCCAGCTCTCAGTTGCCGACCAGATCGCAAGCGCCAGGATGGCAAGGCTGGCAAACCCGGCGAGGACGAGTGCTGCGGCGCTGCCAAGCAATCGGCCCGGTGCGCCGAGATGACTGCGCCGGCCGGCAATCAGCCAGCCGGCACCAAGGCGCGTTACGGCACGCTCGCCCAGATGCCAAAGCAAGATCGCCGCGGCGACCAGCAGGATCTGTAACGCGGCGCCAGCCGTCGCCGGAAAGATCGAGTCCAGATCCGCGGCGTTGAACCAGCGCAACAACAGCACCGCCAGCGAGGGTGGGGTGCTGGGCCCCAGAATCATCGACATGTCGACGACGGAAAGCGAGAAGGCCAACACCGCATAGATCGGCAATCGGAGCTGGCGATAGAGTTGAGGCAAGATCGTCTTCAGCCAGGCCGTGGCGGGGCGATAGCCCAACAGGCGCGATGTTGCCAGCATTGCTTCCGCCGGCAGCTGGCCGAGTGCCGCCACAATGGCGAGCAAGAGAAAGGGTGTCTCCTTCAGCACCATGCCCGCCATCAGCGCCAGGCCCAGCGAATCGCCCGGCAGCGGGAAAGCGGGCGGGCTGCCATCGGCAAATAGAAGCGGTGCAAAGCCACGCATCAGCCAGCCGCTGGGCGCGATGAGGAAAGCGAAGCCCAGCGCCAGTGCCGCATGAGGCATGGCGAGCAGCGGTGCCAGCAGGCGCCGCAGCAGGGCGAACAGCCGCGTGCCCTGCAGCGTCGCGGCGATACCGATGGCCAGCAGAAACGAAAGCAGCGTGGCGCCCAGACCGCTGATCAAGCTCACCAGCAAGGCGCCGGGCAGTTCCGGTGCGGCCAGCAGGCGCCGCCACGGCTCGAGCGAAAAGCGATCGCCGCCCAGGCCAGGCAGATAGCCGAAGCTGGGCAGCAGTGTGCCCAGCAGGCCCGCAATCACCGGCAGCAGGAAGATCACAACCGTGAGCGCCGGCATCGCCCGCAGCCATAGGGCGCTTTGAAACCAGGCCTTCATGCGCCTGAGGTCATAGCATTGCTAGCGCCTGATCGCCTCAGGTTGAATCAACGTGAGGCGCAAATCAGCCGCTATTCAAATAATTTAGGGCAAGATTCACGGATCAGGTTGCTTCGAGCTGATCCGATCTTGCTCTAGGGCCGTGACGCGATTGACGCCTGGCGCCCACTTGTCGGCTGAGCCTTGGCGGCAAGCTCCGCCAGATACCATTCGCTGAAGCGCAGTGTGCCGCTCTCGATCGGCAGCGCGTATGGGCCCGGGGAATAAAACCGGGAACTCACGCCGATCTGATTCTCCTCGACAATCCGCTTGTCCGCCTTGGCGGTTACCCGCCACAGCCAGGTCACGCGTTCGACATCGTAATCCGCGCCTTCTCGCGCATCGCCGCGAACCAGCCAGGTGACGTGCAGCTCGGTCTCGTTCACGGATCGGGGCGTGTAGCGGAAGATCGCGCCGTAATCGCCATAAGCCAGGAAATGATTGAGCGGGCCGACATAGAAAACGGTGAAGCCGCGGTCGTAAGCGCTGAACTTGCCCATGAGCGGGGCGACGGGCCTGCCGTCCTCGCTGGCGGTGACGGATTCGGCCCACATGCCATAGCGATTGCAGTAATCGGCTTCCTCGCCGGGCAGTGCTGCGAGCGCCCAATGATCGCAAACGGGAATATCGATACCTTGCGCGCGCGTACGCGCCAGCATGGCGGTGCGCAGCTCTTCGAGGCTGTCGCGCCCTTGCGAATGGACGCGCACGAATTCCGGATGCGATGGGGCGCAGTGATAGCACTCGACCTGGTTCTCCAGCGCCAGCTTCCAGTTCGCCTGCATCACATAGCGCTCGTGGCGAATGACCTTGGCGCTCGACCAGCCAAACGGCCTCAGCGTATCGGCAAGCATCTTGCCCACGGCCGTCATGCCCAGCGGCTTCTCCGCCAGCGATACGAACAACAGCCCTTCGATCGCCTTCAAGGCAACCGGTTTCAGGCCATGGCCGGCCGTGTCGAAATCGGCCGGCATCATGCGCGCATTCCGCAGGCTGCCATCGGTACGATAGACCCAGGCATGATAGGGGCAGGTCAGGATCCCGGCCTTGGCCTTGCCGGTGGATTCGCGGCAGATGCGCGAACCGCGGTGGCGGCAGACATTGGCGAGCGCGCGGACGACATTGTCCTGGCCGCGAATGACGATCACCGATTCCCGGTCGATCTCGAACAGAAAATAATCGCCCGGTTCCGGGATCTGGCTTTCATGGCCAACGCAATGCCAGTGGGCACGGATGACCCGCTCCATGTCGCGCCGGTAGATCTCGTCCGAGACATAGAAGGGCTGGAGCAGGCTGTGGCCCCGCGGCTGTGCCGCTATCAGCTTGCCGAGTTCGGCATCGCCGATCTCGCCGCTCACCCTGCCAGCGTTACTAAGCGTGCCGTTCGCGCTCGCCGACTCAAGCGACATAGGAATGTCCGATCTTGCGTCAGTCATCCTGCATCATCGCCAGATAGGTGCGAAGCGCTGCGGGAATGGCCGATTCCCGCTTGTTATCCAGGGGGCCGGGTGTAAAGCGCCGTGACAGCACGCCGCGATAGGCATTCTCGCACAGGGCAATGTCCTCGCGGTTCGTCGCGCGCCACACGGCGATGACATTGTCGAGTTCGTAATCGGCGCCCTCGAGCGCATCGCGACGCACATACCAGCAGGTCTCCCACCGCATACTGCCGGCGCTGACCGGGCGTATCGCATGAGCCACGGCGTGATCGACATGCACGATGACCCGCGACAGGGTAGGCACGACGCCAAAACCCGTTCCACTGCCGGTCGGAAGAGTTGCCAGGTGCTCGAACTCGCCCAGCGGTTTCGACACCGGCTGGCCGTTCATGGAGATGGTGACCATGCCCGCCTTCAGCGGCAGGATGCCTGTGAAATAGGGGTCCTGCCACTCATCGGTTCCGGCATACATCGCCTCCAGATCCATGGCCTTGCAGAGTTCCGGATGAGAGCCGGTGCAATGATAGCATTCGAGATAATTCTCGAGCAGCGTCTTCCAGTTCGCCTGGATGTCATAGCTCTCTCGGTGGATCTCCTTCAGATCTTCTACCGCGTAGCGCTTCAGCTCTGCATCCGCGCCAGCGAACTTCTGCGCCAGATCGGGTGGCTCGCTTTCGCCCAGCCAGGCGAAGAGAAAGCCGTGGAAGGCCTGGATGCGCACCCGTTTCAGCGGCCAGTCCCGGTAATCGAAGCTGCTGCCATCGGGGCAGCCTGGCGCCTGTTTCAGGGCACCGTCGATGCCGTAGGACCAGTGATGGTAGGGACAGACGAATTTGCGCAGATTACCCTGGGGTGCGGCGCAAAGCGGATGCCCGCGATGGCGGCAGACATTGAAGAAGCCGTTGATCCTGTCGGCCGATTCGCGGATGACCACGATGCTCTCGCCGGCAAATTCCTGCACGACGTAATCGCCGACCTTGGGAATCCGGGAGGCATGGCCGATGAAGATCCATTGCCGGGAAAAGACCTTGTCGAACTCCTTCTCAAAGATCTCCGCCGAGACGTAGTACTCGCGGGGCAGGATCGTCGAATAGCCGAAATCGCTGCGCGCGGCGCCCTCCACCGGACGGCGCGGGGCAGCCGGCGTTCCGGCGGTCTTTGTGAGTGAGCTCATTACTCTTCCTCCTTTCACAAGCACTTCTCCGCCCAGAGAGCCTTGAGTGCCTTTTTATCTACCTTGCCGGTGACGCCCAGCGGAAACGTCTCCAGGAAATGGAAACCGGCGGGCAGTTTGTATTCGGCAAGGTCGTTGCGGCAATGCGCGGCCAATATCTCCGCCGTCACCTTCGCTCCGTTGCGCGGCACGATAAAGGCCACGGGAACTTCGCCATATTTGCGATCCGCCACGCCGACTACCGCCGCGGCCAGCACGCCGGGAAAACGCGCGATCACGCCTTCCACCTCGGCCGGCGCGATATTGGCTCCGCCGCGGATGATGATGTCCTTGATCCGGCCGGTCAGGTGATAAAACCCGCGCCTGTCGCGAAAGCCGAGATCGCCGGTGCGAAACAGACCGTCCTGGAGCGATGACCGGGTCAGCGCCTCGTCCTTGAAATAGCGTTTCAGGGTCGCCTGTGCGCGGACCAGCAATTCACCCGCTTCGCCATCGGCGACTTCCCTGCCCCGGCCATCGGTGATACGGATTTCCGTACCCGGCGAGGCGCGGCCAATGGCGCCGGCAGGTACGTCCTGCGGATCGCGGGCAAACCGGCCGAAGACCGGGCGGACCTCGGTTAGCGCGTAGTAATCGTCGATGGTCTTATTGAAACGCCGGGCAAAGCGCTGCTTCAGTTCGGCTGACAGCGGCGCGCCGGCGCAGATGAGCAGGCGCATGAAGGAAAGATCGATCGAAAGCGCATTCTGCTCGGCATAATCCAGCATCATGGTGAACATGGTCGGTACGCCGTGATAGATGCTGGCGCGTTCCGCCACCAGTGCCTGCAGCACCTCGCTTGGATGAAAACGGCGCTGGATGACGACCTTGCCGCCGGCCTGCAAGCCCGTCGCGGCGGCCGTTGAGAGGCCGTAGAGAAAGCCCAGCGGCAAGGCGACCAGCGTCACGTCCTTCTCGGTGATGCCCCACATCTCGATGAGCGACGCGTTGCCCTGGATCTCCGCCTGCTGATCGAACAGGACCGCCTTCGGTGTGCCTGTCGAGCCGGAGGTATAAATGATGAGGAAATCATCGTCAGGCGCGATTGCGGCTTCCGCTGTTGTGGGTTGAGTTGTTGGAGCGCCGTCCATCAGTGCCGCGAGCGGCTTTCGCTGGTCCGCCGGCGCTGCCTCTTGCGCAATGGCGCGCATCGTCCCGTCATGGAAAAGAAGTCCGGCGCCGGAATGATCCATGATATGCGCAACCTCACGCACACTCAGGCTGGGGTTGATCGGCACGAAGACCGCGCCGAGACCAGCCGCCGCGTAATAGGCGGTCATCAACTCAATCCGGTTTTCGCTCAAGAAAGCGAAGACGCTTCCCTTGCCAATGCCCTGCTTTCGCAAGGCCTGACTGGCGACATCGATCTGGCCCAGGAAGGCGTCGTAACTCAGCGCGTGGCCGTCAAAGCAAATGGCGGCCGCATCGCCGCGCCGCGATGCAGCCTCGCGAAGCAAATCCAGGATGAGCGGCGATGCCATCGCGATAATTGTCGGGGTCAGCCGGCGGCGATCAGGCGCCTTTGCGGATCATCATGATTTTCCACTCGCCTTCCTGGACGACCTCGTCGCGCTGATTGAGCAGCTCGACATGGAAGAAGACGATGCCTTGGTCCGGCTTCTTGGTTTCGCGTTTTCCCGTCACCTTCTCCTCGACGCGGATCGTGTCGCCGATCTTGATCGGGCCCTTCAGGTCCCAGGTCATGCCGAGAAAGGCAATGGCCGTGCCTTCCTTGATGCCGAGACGGCTTTCCAGGCCCGTCGCGATGGCGAAGCCCGCCGGCCCGTGCAGGATGCGGCCGCCGAAGATCGTATGGCGGGCAAACTCCTCGTCGGTGTGGATCGGGTTGTGATCGCCGGTCATGGCCGCGAACATCACGATATCCGCCTCGGTGATCGTGCGCCGCGGGCTGACCCAGCTATCGCCGGGATTGAGATCCTCGTAATAGCGGGCATCCTTGCCGATCTTCGGCGCAGGCTTTCTCTCTTTTGTGGCGGTGGTCATGGTTATTCCCGTTTGATCTCTCACGTTGACATGGCTCCTATTGCGGCAACCCCAGCAATGCGGCTTCCCGGCCTTCGAGGATGCGCCTCGCGATAACCAGCTTCTGGATGTCGTTGGTGCCTTCGCCGACGATGTAGAGCGGCGCCTCGCGATAGAGCCGTTCGACCGGATAATCGACGATATAGCCATAGCCGCCATGGATGCGCAGCGCATCGGCGGTGATCTCGCTGCAGGCTTCGCTGGCGAACAGCTTGGCCATGCCGGAGATCATGTCGGCCCGGCCGCCGCCGGCCTTCACCCGCGCCGCCTCGCGCGTCATCAGTCGGGCGGCGACGAGTTTCGTTGCCATTTCGGCGAGGCGAAGCTGGACGGCTTGATGCTGATCGATGGTCGCACCAAAGGCCTTGCGCTCGGCGGCATAGCGGCGCGCCTCGCCCAAGGCATCGGCCGCGAGCCCCACCGCGCTGGCGGCAATCGCAATGCGCCCGACCTCAAGCCCGTCGAACAATTGCTGGAGACCGCGGCCAGGAGTCTCGCCCAGAAGGGCCGAAGCCGGCACAGCCGCGCCATCGAAGACAATCTCGACGGTATCCACATGGCCATAGGCCATCTTGTTGAACGTACTGCCCTGACGGATGCCGCTCGTCGCCTTCTCAACCAGGAAAAGGCCAATCCCTTTTTTGGCCGGCTCAGCCGCCGGTTCGGTCTTGGCCAGCACCAGCAGAAGACCCGCATGACCGCCATTGGTGACGAAGAATTTGCTGCCGCTGAGGGCGAAACCCTTGCCGGACGACTTGGCCACCGTCGCGATCGCCTGAAGATCGGAACCCGCGCCGGGTTCGGTCAGGCAGAGCGCGGCGCGCAGTTCGCCGGTCGCCATGCGCGGCAGATAGAGCGCGCGCTGGGCGGATGTCCCGTGCTTGCCGATCGTATAGGCGACTGTGCTGTGGCTGTTCACATAGGCGGCAAGGCTGGTCCAGCCTTTCGCCAGCTCTTCCATGATCGCCGCGAAGACCGGGAGTCGAAGCCCGAGACCGCCGTGATCTTCGCCGATGGCAAGGCCGAACAGGCCGAGCTCGCGCATCGCCGCGACCAGGGCATCGGGGTATCCCGCTTCGCGTTCCAGACGCGCGACCTGAGGCCGCACATCCTTGGCGACGAACCGGCGGACCGCTTCAACGACCGCCGATTCCTCTGAATTGAATCCGGCGAGGGAATCAGCGGAGTCGCTCACGTCGCGGTCCAGCCGCCATCAATGGCGATCGCCTGGCCGTTGATATAGGCCGCGTGATCGGAGGCCAGGAAGACAGCGAGATCGGCAACCTCCGAGGGCTTGCCGCGCCGCTTGGCCGGCACCAGGCGCTTGTAGCCATCGGGATCGGCGCCGACACCGGACATCTTCGGCGCATCGTCGCCCAGAATCTTGGTCGAGTTGGCCCGGATGTCGGTCTGGATCACGCCCGGGCAGAGCGCGTTGATGGTGATGCCGTTCTCAGCATAGGTGCAGGCGATCTGCTTGGTCATGCCGATGATGGCGAATTTGGAAGCGGTATAGGGCGTGCCGTCCGCGGCACCCCTGAGGCCGCCCACCGATGCGGTATTGATGATCCGGCCGGAGCCCTGCGGCACCATGCGCTTGAGGGCCGCCTGGCAGCCGAAGAAGGTTCCCTTCAGGTTGATGTCGATTACCTGGTCCCAGAGGGATTCGGTCGTATCGAGGCAGCTCGCGAAGCCATCGAACACGCCGGCATTGTTGACCATGATGTCGAGCCGGCCGAAGCGGTCGATCGCCGATTGCACCAGCCCATCCATCTTTGCCTTGTCGCGCACATCCAGCTGGATGAACTCGGCCGTGCCGCCGGCGGACTTGATCCCCGCCGCGGCTTTGCGCCCGGGCTCCTCGAGGATTCCGCCGATCAGAACTTTCGCGCCCGCCGCCGAGAGGGCCTCGGCGATGGCAAGCCCGATGCCGGTCTCGCCGCCCGTGACGACTGCATTTTTGCCCGAAAGAATCGACATGCCTGCTCCGTGGATTTGAAGATTGGCTATTCAGAACGCCCGCTCAAAACGCTGAGGGCCGGCCGAAGCGGGCGCGCACATCGGCGAATTCGCGGCCGTTGCGCTGATGCGGCTTCTGGTAATAGCCGCCACGATGAATGTTATAGAGGCCCTGCTGCTTCAGATCGCCAAGCGATTCCGCCATCTTCAGCGAGAACGTGTTGGTGTTGAGGATCGGCAAGTCGCGCGGCGCCTTGGTATCGATCAGCCATTTTTCCATGCTGGCGGCGATGATGGTGCAGCCCAGGATCACCGCTTCGGCGCGCGATTCCTCCATCGCCTTGCGGCATTTGGCGAGCGCATCCTTCGCCACGCCTTCCGTATCCTGGATCATGTCGGTGACCCACCAGTCGATGCAGCTCACATCGCGGCAGTTCTCGCCGCCATAGAGCCGCACCATGTCGCGCAGATAGGGCACCGCCTTGTGATGATCGGTGACCACGACATAGTCATGGCCGTAATAGGGCGCCATCATCATGGTGGCTTCGAGCGGACCGATCACCGGAATATCGACCAGCTCGCGCGCCACCCGCACGCCGGGATCGTAGCAGCAGCCGACGATGACGGCATCGAAGCCTTCCTTCTCGGCGCGCATCACATCCTCGAAGACGACCATCTCGACGATGTGCTTGTTGTAATAGTAGTCGATGTTTTCCGGGCAGCCCTCGGTGTTGGTGATGACCAGTTCGGTGTCCGGGCGTGCATAGGGGCGCAGCGTCTCGGCGATCAGCGCGTTGTAGACCGGCGTGCCGAAGGGATTGATGAAATTGATCCTGACGCCCATGGCCATTTCCTCCCGATCGATGTGATCTTGCTGTTCCCGCGATCTTGCGCGTCGCGGCCCCGAAGTGATACTGAACTGAGCAATACT
>DASXQK010000017.1:0-4289 GCA_036493015.1 Dongiaceae bacterium
GACCATTGATGCCGCCGAATGGGTCGGCCCCTATGACGACGAGAAGCTCGGCTTCAACAAGGTCGCCAAATACTACTACTACCCCGGCTGGTGGGAAGGCGGCCCGCAGCTTTCGATGTATGTGAACATCGCCAAATGGCAGTCGCTGCCGCCCAGCTACCAGGCGATCCTGGAGGCCGCCGCAGCCGAAGCCAATGTGACGATGCTGGCGAAATACGATGCCCAGAACATGCCGGCACTGCGCCGCCTGGTCGAAGGCGGTACGATCCTTCGCCCCTTCACCAAGGAGGTGATGGAGGCAAGCTATACCGCAGCCTTCCAGCTCTATGACGAGACGTCGGCCGCCAACGCCAAATTCAAGAAGGTGTATGACGCCTGGAAGCCTTTCCGCGACGAGCAGTATCTCTGGTTCCGCGTCGCCGAGAACAGCTTCGACAATTTCGTCTATGCGAAATCGGCGAAAAAAGGTTGATCCCTTCAACCACGACTCTTGAGGGCTCATGCGTTTGGCTGGACTGGCAAGCGCGCCTGGGAAGCGCGGCCGCCGTTCCAGCGAGGGGAAAATGATGGCACAGGCCGAGTGGCTTTATCTCGTAACGCCGCAAACCCACGGGCCGGTGACGGCCGAGGCATTGCAGGCGCTTTTTTCAGCGGGTCAGATATCCCATGAGACCCTGATCCAGAAGAAGGGCGCCGAGATCTGGAAGCTCTTTGGCGATGTCTTTCTGAATTCCCCGCCTGGTTCGCCGCCCGTCTCTGAGGCTGTCTGGACCCAAACCGTCACGGCTGCCGCAATATTTCCTCCACAGGCTGCCGCATCGGTAATGGCGGCGCGCGGATGGCCCGGGGCCAGGCCGCATTCCTGGCGGCGTTATCTCGCCGGGATGCTGGGCGCGATCCTCGGCCGCCGGAGCTGAGCTGGCCGCCGGCTTTCTGGGCAGTTCTTCTTCCAGTTCTAAGGGATCGTGATCTGCGCCGGCGCGCCCTCATCGGGTTCCGGCGCCGGCATCTGCATGTCGATGCTGGCGGGATTGGCCAGATGCGCGCCGGGCACGAAGCTGGTCACCACGCCGGGAAAGAAGATGATGATCGCGCATAGGATCAGCTGCAGCCCGACCCAGGGGATGGCGCCCCAATAGATCTGCGAGCTCTTCACCTCCGGTGGCGCAATACCGCGAAGATAGAACAGCGCGAAGCCGAAGGGCGGATGCATGAACGAGGTCTGCATATTGGCGCCCAGCAGCACGCCGAACCAGATCAGGTCGATGCCGAGTTTGGATGCCACCGGCGCCAGCAGCGGAATGATGATGAAGGCGATCTCGAAGAAATCGAGAAAGAAGGCCAGGAAGAATACGAAGATATTGACCACGATCAGGAAGCCGGCGGCACCGCCCGGCAGCGAGGTCAACATGTTCTCCAGCCACAGATCGCCGTCGACGCCGCGAAAGACGAGGCTGAACACGCTGGAGCCGATCAGGATATAGACCACCATGGCGGTGATCCGCATGGTCGTCTCCATGCCCTGATAGGTCAGCTTCCAGGTCAGTCGGCGATGAAGCGCCGCCAGCACCAGCGCGCCCACTGCGCCCATGGCGCCGCCCTCGGTCGGGGTTGCCAGGCCCAGCAGGATCGTGCCCAGCACCAGGAAGATCAGTACCAGCGAAGGCACCATGCCCCACAGACAGGTGCGTAGCAGAGCCCAGCCATGCAATGTGCGTGCCTCGGGCGGCAATGCGGGCACCTGCTTCGGCCAGAAAATGCTGACCACGAAGATGAAGATGCAGAACAGCGCCACCTGGACGATGCTGGGCCCGATGGCGCCGGCATACATGTCGCCCACCGAGCGGCCGAGCTGATCGGCCAGCACGACGAGAACGAGGGATGGCGGGATCAATTGGGTGATGGTTCCGGAAGCCGCAATCACGCCGGTTGCGATTCTCATGTCATAGCCGTAGCGCATCATGACCGGCAGGCAGATCAGGCCCATGGCGATGACGGAGGCCGCCACGGTGCCGGTGATCGCGCCCAGGATGGCGCCGACGATAATCACCGCATAGGCAAGCCCGCCGCGCACGGGACCGAAAAGCTGCCCCGCTCCTTCCAGCAAATCCTCCGCCAGGCCGCAGCGCTCCAGGATGCAGCCCATGAAGGTGAAGAAGGGGATCGCCAGCAAGAGGTCGTTCGACATGATGCCGAAGACGCGCTCGGGCAGCGCCTGCAGCAGGGCAAGCTGGAAGAAGCCTTCATGGATGGCGATCGCGCCAAAGAACAGGCCGACGGCGGCCAGCGAGAAGGCGACCGGATAGCCGATCAGCATGAAGACGATCAGGCCTGCGAACATCACAGGCGCCATGAGGTGGAAGGCGATCACTGCAGCGGCTTCTCGTATTTGGCGATCAGGGCGCGATGGCCGGTCAGTGCCGCGATGCGCTTGATGATTTCCGAGATGCCCTGGAGAGTGAGCAGGCCAAAGCCCAGCGGCATGAGAAGCTTGACCGGCCAGCGGATCAACCCGCCGGCATTGTTGGACACCTCGCCGCTGACGAAGGAATCGACGAAGATCGGCCATGACATCCAGCCGATGATGATCGTCGCCGGCAGCAGGAACAGGATGCCCCCCAGCAGGTCAATCCAGAGCTGCACTTTGGGCGAAATGTTGCCGTAGAGGATGTCCACCCGGACATGCTCGTTCATCCTCAGCGTATAAGGCGCGCCGAGCATGAACATCGCGGCGAACAGGTACCACTGGATTTCGAGCCAGGCGTTCGAGCTGTCGCTGAACCCGTAGCGCACCAAGGCGTTGCCGGCGCTGATCAGGCAGGCCAGCAACACGCACCAGTTGGCGATGCGCCCGAACCGTTCATTGACGGCGTCGATGACGCCGCTGACAGCAAGAAGCGTTTTCACCGCCCCCGCTCCCTGGATTGGGCCCGGTCCCCTGTCATGCTCCTGGTTGCGTTCCCCGTTGGAATTTGTGGCCCGATTGTTGTCTAGTCTCGCCGATCCCCCGGACCTCGCCGAGTTTTACGCGGTTCCGCGGCCGGGGCAACGAGTTCCGTGGAGAGTTCCATGCGCAAGGTGACGCTCGCTGCCAGCCAGTTCGCCTGTGGGGGCGACAGCAAGGCCAATGTCGACAAGGCCGAGGCGCTTGTGCGCCGGGCGGCGGCCAACGGCGCCCAGATCGTTCTGCTGCAGGAACTGTTCGAGACTCCCTATTTCTGCAAGGACCAGCTTCAGGCGCATTTCGCGCTGGCGAAGCAAGCCAAGGCCCATCCCACCCTGGCGCGCATGGCGGCTCTCGCCCGCGAACTCGGCGTTGTATTGCCGGTCAGCTTTTTCGAGCGCGCCAACAACGCCTATTACAACAGCGTTGCGATCATCGATGCCGATGGCAAAGAGCTGGGCATCTATCGCAAGTCCCACATCCCCGACGGGGTCGGCTATCAGGAGAAGTTCTACTTCAATCCCGGCGACACCGGCTTCAAGGCCTGGTCGACCGCCCATGGCCGGATCGGGGTGGGCATCTGCTGGGATCAGTGGTTTCCCGAATGCGCGCGCAGCATGGCGCTTCAGGGTGCGGAGGTGCTGCTTTACCCGACCGCCATCGGTTCGGAACCGCATGATCCGGGCCTGGATAGCCGCGACCACTGGCGGCGCGTCATGCAAGGTCATGCCGGCGCCAATCTGATGCCGCTGCTCGCTTCCAATCGCATCGGCAAGGAACAGGGCGAGGCCTTCGCCATGACGTTCTATGGCTATTCCTTCATCGCCGGCGCCATGGGCGAGTTGGTCGAAGCGGCCGATGACCGCAGCGAGAGCGTACTGGTGGCGAGTTTCGATCTCGACGAATTGCAGGCCCGTCGTGCCGCCTGGGGCCTGTTCCGCGACAGGCGGCCGGAGCTTTACGGTAATCTGCTGACGGCGGATGGGGTGACGGGGGGTAAGTAACGCCGCGTGTCCGCGCAGCCTGAGCGAAAATCGGCGATTGTTATTCTGGTTCCCGAGGCCGAAATGCTCGTCGGCCGGCACCGGCTCCAATTCGATCCCTCTGCCGCCAAGGGCATGCCCGCACACGTCACGTTGCTCTATCCGTTCGCCGACCCGGCTCGGATTACACCCGATTGCCGGGCGATCCTTCGCGCCTGCCTGGCAGAGTTCAGCGCATTTGCCTTTCAGCTCTCAATCGCGCGGCAGTCCCCGACACACCTGCTCTATCTGGCGCCGGCACCCGCGGAGATCTTCCGCAAGATCACTTTCGCTATCTGGGCGCGCTTTCCGGATTTCCCGCC
>DASXQK010000018.1:0-6421 GCA_036493015.1 Dongiaceae bacterium
GGTCATGGTGGATCGCGCCACCCGCGGCGCGCTGCCGGCCTCCGTCGCCGGCCCGCTGATGCCCGCACTGGGCGATCTGTCGGCGGCCCTCGAACAGGCGCTGCATGGCCTGGCGGCGGCCTTTGCCGAGCGCAAGCTGCCGCCCGCGTTGAAGGGGTTTCACGATTGCCTCACCACCTATCACGAGGCGATGGCCGGCATGCGGCGCGAGGGGCTGACCCGCGAATTGCCGGCGGATGCGATCGGGCGCGTCTTCGGGCTTGCCTTCGCGCTGGATCAGATCAGCCGCGACCTCTACGATCTGGCGAGCCGGGCGGAAGAACGCGCCGGCAAGCGCAAGCCGCCCTTGCCAGCCAAATCCCCGGGCGAACCCCCGAGTAAATCCCCGGGCGCTATTTCACAATCATGACGGTGCAGTCGGCGAGTGTTGCGACCTTGTGGGAGACGGAGCCCAACAGCACGCTCTCCAGCTCCGACAGCCCGCGGCTGCCCATGACGATGGCATCGGTCTGCGCCTTGCGGGCGTAATCGACGATGGAGCGCGCAGGTTTGCCCTCGCGGAACACTGTCTTGATCTTCTTGATGCCCTGCTCTTCGGCATGGGCCTTTACGTCGGAGATGACCCGCCGGGTCGCTTCATCGATCGCCAGCATGTCATGGGCCGTCAGATGCTCGGCCTTGATGTAATCCTTCAGCTGGTCGGGCAAATCGTACTTGCGCGCCACATGGAGCAGGATCAGCTCGGATTTGAACGCGCGGGCCAGTTCGATGGCCTCGTCCGCCGCCTTCGTCGAATGCTCGGAGCCGTCGATGGGCACAAGGATGCGCTTGAACATGACCGGAACCTCCGTGGCGGCGCGCCTGTATCGCCGCCTGACATCCTAGTCACGACGGCCCCCGCCTGGCCAACGGGGATTAGGGTTGCCGCGTTCAGCCTTTGTTGGCATCGGCCAGCCGGGCAAGAAAGCGCTCCAGATCCACCACCACGCGCTCATGAATTCCCGTCATCAGCGGAGTATCGCCGTGCAGGGCCTTGACCGCGAAACGGTGACGCCGGCCGTCGATGGCGACAAGTTCGGCGCGGGCTTCGATGGTCGCGTTCTTGGGCGCCGCCGCCAAATGGGCGATCTCGACCAGCGTGCCGACAGAGCCTTCCTTCTGTTCATAGAAAGGCCGAAGGCATCGATCGGCGGCGGTCTCCAGGAAGCCGATCAGGGCGGGTGTCCCCACCACAGGCACGCCGGTATTGCCGAAGGCTTCCGCCGTGTGCTCGGGCCCGGTTGCGATCGAATAGCGATGCTGCGTCCCGATCGCGGCCGGCTTCACGCCAAGGGCTCCAGCTTTTGCTGCTCCCCCATTTCGCGCAGCGCGCGCTTTAGGATCTTGCCGCTGCCGGTCTGCGGAAAGGTGGTTACGCGAAAGAAGCGGGTGGGGATTTTGAATTTGGCGATGCGGGCGCCACAGAACGCAACAAGCGAGGCAGCGTCGGCATCGGCACGCAAGACGACCGCGGCGGCCACCGTCTCGCCGTAATAGGCATCGGGCAGGCCGAAGACGGCAATCTCGCTGACGCCGGGGTGGCTTCGCAGCAGGTTCTCGATTTCCACGGGATAGATGTTTTCGCCGCCGCGAATGATCATGTCGCGCAGCCGCCCGCCGGCGACCACCAGATGGCCGTCTTCGCGCAGGTAACCCAGATCGCCGGTGCTGAGCCAGCCATCCTGGCTGATGGTTTCGGCCGTCTCTTCGGGCTTGTTGTAGTAACCCTGCATGACCATCAGGCCGCGGGCCTGGATCTGGCCGATCTGGCCGGCCGGCAGGACAGCGCCGCTCGCCGGGTCGACGATCCGCATCTCATAGCCCGGCAGTGCGACGCCGGCGGTGGCAAAGCGATCCTCATCGTCATCGGCCGGGCAGGTGACCACCGTGCTCGATTCCGTCTGGCCATAGACCTGGGCCAATCGGGGCATGGGAAATTCGACAGCACAGGCCCGCAGCTTTTCGGCGTCGGCATCGGCACCCCCGCAGCTGCCCGAGCGCAGGCTGCTGATATTGAAATTCTTGCGCTCCGGATGATCGAGCATGGCGACAAAAGCGGTCGGCACGCCGGAGAGCATGGTGCAGCGCTCGCTCTCGATGATCTTGAACATCGTCAGCGAATCGAAGCCCGGAACGCCGACATAAGTCGCGCCCGATTGCAGGCTGCCCAGCAGGTTCAGCACGCAGCCGGCGCAATGGAACAGCGGAATGATCGAGGTCCAGCGGTCGCCGGCGCCGCAGCGCAAGCGCTGCGAGGTGCCCCAGGAATTGGCGAGCATGCTCTCATGGGTCAGCAGCGCGCCCTTGGGAAAGCCTGTCGTTCCCGAGGTGTAGAGCAATGTGGCGATATCGCTGCCCGCGATCTCGGGTAACGCCATCTCGGTCTGCCGCCCGCGATCCAGTATTGCGCGGTAGTCGAGCACATTCTCGTCCGCGCCGTCGAAGCAGATGATGTGGCGCAGCATCGCCAACGCGCCGCGCATGCCGGCGATCATGGTCAGATAATCGCTGGAGCGAAACCGCCGCGAAGTGAGCAGCGCCACGCTATCCGATTGCTTGAGGGCATAGCCGAGATCGTCCTGGCGCAGGTGGGTATTCAGCGGCACCAGGATAAAGCCGGCAAGGGCAGCGGCCAGCTCGGCCACCGGCCATTCCAGGCGGTTTTCCGCCAGCAGCGCCAGATGCTGGCCGCGGCGAAGCCCCAGCGCCATCAGCCCGCGGGCGAGGCTGGACGATTCCTCCAGCCAGCCGGCGAAACTCAGCCGCCCGCCGCTCAAGGGAAAGGCAAGCGCCTCCGCCTCGCCGCGCGTTCGCGCCTGATGGCGCAGCGCCTCGCCGGACGTCTGAAATGGGCTGAGCGTCATCGGCTGCTCTCGCGCAGCAGATATCGAGCGATGATGTTGCGCTGAATCTCCGAGGCCCCCTCATAGATGCGCAGGATGCGGGCATCCCGCGCGAGCCGCTCCAGCGGCAGGCGCCGGCTATAGCCATACCCGCCATGCAGCTGCAGGGCGCGGTCGACAACACGGCCGGCGGTCTCGCTTGCCGTCAACTTCGCCATGGCGGCCGCTAGCGCAAACGGCTGACCTGCCTGGCGCAGCGCCGCGGCCCGCCAGGTCAGAAGCCGCGCGGCTTCGATCTCGGTCGCCATATCGGCAATCATCCATTGCACGCCCTGGCGTTCGGCCAACGGCTTGCCGTCTACTTTGCGCTGGGAAACCCAGCCCAGCGTCGCATCGAGCGCGGCCCGGCAGATGCCCAGCGCCAAAGCTGCAACCTCGATCCGGCCGCGATCCAGGACCTGCATGGCGGTGCGAAAGCCCCTGCCGCTTTCACCCAACCGTGCTTCGGCGGGAAGATCGCAATCGAGGGCAATCTCGAACACATGGCTGCCGCGCATGCCCATGACCGGCTCCGGTGCCGCAAAGCTGACGCCCTTGGTGCCCTTGTCGATGATGAAGGCATCGATGGCCGGGCGCGGTCCATCCTGGGCCTCGCGCGCGAAGACGATGATGAAATCCGCATGACCGGCGTTGCTGATGAAATGCTTCGTGCCGCGAAGATGAAAACCGGCCGCTGTCGGTGCGGCGCTGGTTTTCATGTCGGCAGGGTTGGAACCGGCGGCGGGCTCGGTCAGCGCGAAGGCGCCCAGCGCCTTTCCTGCCGCGGCATCCGGCAGATAGCGCTGTTTCTGCTCGCCGCTGCCGGCCAGCAGGATCGCATCGCTCGCCAGATAATGGGCGGTGACCATGGAGGCGGTGGCGGCACAGGCGGCGGCGATTTCCTCTACCGCGGCGCTCAGTCCCAGGGCGGAGGCGCCGGCCCCGCCGTGTTCTTCGGGCAGATTGAGGCCCATGATGCCCAGCGCCGCCAGCTGCGGCAGGTGGGCGCCGACAAAGGCCGCGCTCTCGTCGAACGCGGCCGCTTTTGGCGCCAGTTCCCGTTGGGCAAAGCGCCGAACGCTATCGCGCAAGGCGGCATCCTCGGCGGTGAAATCCGGAATCATGGACGCCGATCCTAAACCGGTGGTTCGGGAGGGTCCATGCGAGGGAAGCAGTGCATACTCCTTGACTCCCATACCCCCCAGTTCAAGGATGCGTAGTATCCTGAACGAATGGCGCACCGGTACCAGCGCCGATCCGCCGCTGCAGCAAGCAAAAACCACAAACCTGAGGAGGTCGTTCAATGCCCAGCGTCAAGGTCCATCCTTCCGTAGATTCCGGCGTCAAGGCCGGCGACAAGAACATGTCGGGTGGCAAACTCTCCTGTAACTGCAAAAGTGGCGGCGTCGAGGTGACGCTGGCGAGCAATGTCGCCTTCAATCATCTCTGCGGCTGCAGCAAATGCTGGAAGCCGGAGGGCGCCACGTTCTCCATGGTCGCCGTCCTGCCGCGCGACAAGGTGAAGGTCAGCGCCAACGAGCAGAAGCTGAAGGTGGTCGATCCCAGCGCCGTCATCCAGCGCCATGCCTGCAAGGATTGCGGCGCGCATATGTATGGCCGGATCGAGAACAAGGGCCATCCGCTCTACGGCTTCGATTTCGTCCATACGGAACTCTCCAAGGACCATGGCTGGGCGGCGCCGGAATTCGCCGCTTTCGTTTCGTCCGTCATCGAAACGGGCACGAAACCCAGCGACATGGCCGGCATTCGCAGCCGGCTGAAGGAGCTGCATCTGGAGCCCTATGACTGCCTGTCGCCGCCGATCATGGACATGATCGCGACCCATACGGCGAAGCAGAAGGGAACGCTTCGCACTTAGTCGAGATTTCGAACGATTACCGGGGCCGGCCCATGCCGGCCCCGGACTCGTTAAGGAACAGCTGTGATGTACAGCGTTCGCCTCGAAGGGGCGAAGATCGGCATCGGCTTCGGCTCGGCGCTCGCCATTGCCATTTCCTATAGCAACAACCACTCCGTCTTCTGGGCGATCGTCGACGGTATCCTGGGCTGGATATACGTCATTTTCTTTCTGCTGTTCCGCTGAGCCTGGCCTAAACACCCCTCCTTTGACGTTCGTGGCGCAGCTTCATTAGCGCGCCTAATTCGTGGGCCGAGAAACTATCGTTTGTTGGCCAATTCCCTCCTGCCTACCTACAGCCCCGCAAGAGCAACAGGATGCCCTTGCGGCCGGTCCGGCCTCATCAGGCGGCAAACCGGCCAGTTCCGACATGACAGGAGCGATAATGATTGCCACGACGACACTCGATTACGACGCGATCCGGGCGCGCCAGAAGGTGGCTTGGACGGCCGGCGATTTCGGCCAGATCGCCCAGTTCACCCAGACCAATGCCGAGGAAATTGTGCGGCGCTGTGCGATCGAGCCCGGCATGCGCGTGCTGGACGTTGCCTGCGGCACGGGCAATACGGCGCTGCCGGCGGCACGTGCCGGCGGCCAGGTGACCGCGCTCGATTTCGCGCCGAACCTGCTGGAGCAGGCACGCGCCCGCGCGGCGCGCGAGGGACTCACAATACGTTTTGAAGAGAGCGACATGGAGGCGTTGCCCCATGCCGACGCGTCCTTCGATCTGGTGATGAGCACGTTCGGCGTCATGTTTGCACCCCGGCCCGACCTGGTGGCGGCTGAACTGATCCGCGTCTGCCGGCCCGGCGGGAAGATCGTGCTCGCCAGCTGGACAGCCGACGGCTTCATCGGCCAGATCCAGCAGATCATGGCGACGTATTCGCCGCCGCCGCCGGCGATGGTCTCGCCCCTGCAATGGGGTGAACAGGATGTCGTGGCCAGGCGTCTTCGCGCCGGCATCGTGGCGTTCCACGCCGGGAAGATGATGGCCCAGCTTCGCTATCCCTTCTCGATTGCGGAAACCATCCGCTTTCACCGCACATATCTGGGGCCGGCGGTATTGACCTACGCATCGCTCTCCGCCTCGCAGCGCGATGCGGTGGAGGAAGATCTGACCGCCCTCTACCAGCGCCACAACCTGGCGCGCGACGGCACGGTATGGGTCGAGGCCGAGTATCTCGAGTTCTCGGCCATCCGCGCCTGACCTCTCGCACAAATCAGCCGGCGCCGGAAGGCGCCGGCCTATCCCCACATTCTTCAACGAGGACTTATGACGATCGGACGAATCCACGGCCTCCTGCCTTTTGGCGTGGCCGGCATGGGACGGCGCAACCACCGGCACGATGAGCACGATCTTGGCCCATCGGCCTTCACCCTCCTGTTCAGATTGATCCTGCGTTCCCTGCAAAGGCGGCGCGAGCGGATGGCCATGGCGAGCCTCTCCGATCACCTGCTGCGCGATATCGGCCTGTCGCGCACCACGGCGGCGTGGGATCCGGAAATTCGCAATCGCCTGCCTTAAACGAAGGAGAATTATTTTGTTCGCGATCGACGCATTGTTCCTGCGCCTTGCGGCCCT
>DASXQK010000019.1:0-1682 GCA_036493015.1 Dongiaceae bacterium
CGCTTTGACGATCGCTGCGATCTGGTCGCGGTTGCGCGGCCCCGGCGCATAGAGGCAATCCGCACCCACGGCGGCATAGGCCTGCAAGCGTTTGATCGATTCATTCAGGGGATCGGAATGGCCGACCAGAAAACACTCGGCCCGCGCGGTCAGCAGCACGCCCGAACCGGAGCGGTCGATGGCCTGGCGCGCGGCCTTGATGCGCTCGACCGCCAGCGCCAGATCGTAGAGCGGCTTGTCGGCACGGCCGGTCGAATCCTCGATGGAAAGACCGGCGATGCCGGTATCGATCGCCTTTGTCACATTCGTTGCCACGCCCGCCGCATCGTCGGCGAAGCCATGCTCGAAATCGGCATTCAGCGGGATGTCGGATGCATCGGCGAGATCGCGCAAATGCGTCAGCATGCCTTCCAGGCCGATACCGTTATCCGCAAGCCCCAGCAACCACGCGGCACCCGAGCTGGTGGTTGCCAGCGCCTTGAAGCCCAGATGCTGGAGATAGCGGGCAGAGCCGACATCCCAGGGATTGGGGATGACGAAGCAGCCGGATTCATGCAGGCGGCGAAACTCGGCGCGCTTGGCCGCAAGGGACGCGTTATTGGCGGATGTTTTCACGGGTCGTAATCCTTCGGTAATGAAAACGGCGACATTTGATGTCCCGGATGCCGCGATTTTGGCAGCTTCATGCGAGGCGAACCAGCTATGGGCGCGGGTGGCAGCCATGCCGCCCCGTCGCGGCCGGGCATCGCGGCCTGCCGCGATCCGGCTTATGATCGGCGGCGATGAATGCCGTCCCTGATTGGGATCGGCGCTGTTATCGAGGGGAAAACGATGACAACGACGACACTAGACCATTCCGGCGATGCTGTTCGCGATGGGTCCGGCAGCCATGGCTGGGTACTTGCAGCATTGGTCGCCATCCTGCTGGGTGGCCTTCCCGTGGCCGTGTGGCTCGATCTGCGCAACCTGTCGGAAGACCTGTTGCATCGCCAGGCGAGCGACATGAATTCGCTCATCACCAGCGTCCGCGGTTTCTACGCCAAGGATGTGGTGGGCCGTGTGCTGGCTTCACCGGGTGTGGCGACCCAGGTGGTGCATAACTACCAGGACATACCCGGCGCCATTCCGATTCCAGCGACCTTGTCGCTGGAGCTGGGCAAGGTCATCAGCGAGCAGCAGTCGAATATCGCCTATCGCTTCATCTCGGATTACCCGTTCAAGGGTCGGGCGCCGCACGCGATGGACGATTTCGAGCAGACGTCGCTGACGACCCTGCGCGCCGACCCCAAGCAGCGGCCGACCCAGGTCTCCTGGTCACTGTTCACCGATCAGGTGCGGCTGGTGACCCCGATCATCATGGGCCAGGCCTGCGTCACCTGTCACAACGCCAATCCCGACAGCCCCAAACATGACTGGAAGGTCGGCGACGTGCGCGGCATCCAGGAAGTCACCATCATGCAGCCGATCGCAACCAATATCGGCTCGTTCAAGTTCCTGATCCTCTATTTCCTGCTGGCGACGGCGGCCTGCGTCACTTTCATCATCCTGCAGCGCCGCCAGGCAGCCTTCATCGCCGCCATCAACCGCAAGCTGGCCAGCGCCAACGAATTCCTGGCCGCCGTATCCGCGAAGATCTCGCATTATCTCTCGCCGCAGATCTACAAGAGCATCTTCAGCGGCCA
>DASXQK010000020.1:0-5356 GCA_036493015.1 Dongiaceae bacterium
GATCAGCACCAGCGCCGTGATCCGCTGCAGCCACCAATGCTTCACCCCTTCATGGGCGGAGCCGAGGCCGCGAACTCGCGCGGTAGCGCTGCGGGTATCATCCATCACAGCGCCCCCAGATACCAATAGCCGGCGATGAAGGATGCGATCGTGAGCAGAACGGCGGCGATGACGACGATCCAGCCGGTGAGGTAGACGCTGCCCAGATCGAGGCCAAGCCCCGCATCCCATCCCAGATGCCGGACGCCGTTGCACAGGTGATAGAAGAGGGCGAAGGCCCAGAGGAACAGCAGCAACCGGCCGTACCAGGCGCCGGCGATCACCTGGGCGGTATCGAAGGCCGCAGCCCCGTGGGCGGCGGCAATCAGCCAAGCGACCAGCACGGCTGCGCCGGCAACGAGGCCGAGGCCGGTAAATCGATGCAGGATCGACAGGACCGAGGTGAGTTGGAACTTGTAGATTTGCAGGTGCGGCGAAATCGGGCGATCGGCCGGCGACATGCTGGAGTCCAATGTTCTGCTGCGCTGCAGCGACAGGCCTCAGGGTTTAGCTTTCCCGCCCTTTCAAGTCAAACGCGGTAAAGCCCTGTGGGCCGTTCTGTGGATAAGCATGTCGCCCTCTGTGCGCGACTCGCCATTTTACTCACAGGATTCTTCTGTTTGGCGACAGGCCCATGATTGTCTGGAGCAAAAACTGGGCTCAGGCTTGCTTCAGTACGCGAAAGCGTCGGACCGCGTTTCCCAGCCTCAGCCTGCCACGCGGGTCAAAGCCGGGAAAATGCGTGTTTGCGGGAGGTTGCGGCCCTTCCCAGGGCGGGCTTCCCGGCGTTGCCGGCTTGGGGGCTGGGCGGCAAAACCGCCTTTCCTTCGGTCGGCGAGATGGAAGGCCAGGTCACTCTCAACAAGACTTGCCTTCCGGTCACAGGGGGTCGCGACATGGCGCGGTTCACCGCGTCATGAAACGCCCACGGCAATGCCGGGCCACGCTTTCGGGCGGGTGGTGTTGCGACCGGAGGTCGGTCGAGGGACGACAGGCCCTTTGTCGGACGTGGGCACCCTGTCCGAGGGAGCCTCTTGCTAAGGCAGCGGCGCCGGTCGCGATGTGAAGGTCCGGCCTGGCGCGCCGTCGGCAGGAACGTCCCGCCGTTTTTTCGTGCAGGGGCCTTTACGGGCTCCGAAGGCGTCGGGAGTGCTTCCCTTACGGGAAGCGCGCTTGCGGTGTGATGGCAACATCGGCCCGCACCCGACGCCTTCTCCTTTATCATGGCCGAGTCGCGCCGCTCAAACAGATTTTGTGAATCCGGTATCGACCCCGCTACATCTAGCGGATCACGGCCGCTTAGGCAGGATCCCGGTGTAGTCGAACTCGAGGATTACATCGCTGCCCTCGGCCGGAAAATCGGCGCAAGGCCGGTCTTTCGTCGCGTAGGTGACCAGGCGCAGCGCGCCGCAATCACGGCAGGCCGGGAGCGGGATTTTCTCGGCGACTTTCGTCCAGGCATAGACCGTATCGCCGGCAAAGCAGGGATTGAGATGCCGCCCGCCATTGATGGCGGCGATGCGAAACGCATTGCCGAGACCGTTGAAGCTGAGCGCGCGCGCCAGGCTGATCACATGGCCGCCATAGACGAGACGCCGGCCGAAGCGCCCGGCCTTTTGCGCGTGCTGATCGAAATGCACCCGCGCGGTGTTCTGATAGAGCCGCGTAGCGCTCATATGACAGGATTCTTCGATCGTCATGCCGTCGACATGATCGATCTTCTCGCCGGTTTCGTAGTCGTCCCAGTAATGCGCGCTACCGGCGGCACGCGTGTCATAACCGGCGAGATCGATTCCCGCGGGAAGCAGCAGCGCATCGGCGCCCACGCTCGCCGGCAATGCGGGTACCGTGGCCGGCGGCGGCGGCGCGCCGATGTCACGCTTACGCACCATCACCCAGCGGACATAGCTCAGCACGGTTTCGCCGCGCTGGTTCGCGCCCGTGCTGCGCACATAGACGATGCCGGTCTCGCCGTTCGAATTTTCCTTGAGGCCGATGACCTCGGATCGCGCACTTAATGTGTCGCCGGCGTAAACAGGTGCGCCGAAGCGGCCATCGGCATAGCCCAGATTGGCGACCGCGTTCAGCGAGATATCCGGCACGCTGCGCCCGAAGACCAAACTAAAGACGAGGATATCGTCCAGCGGCGCCGAGGGCAGCTTCAGCCGGCGGGCGAATTCATCGGAACTCGCCAGCGCGAAGCGCGAGCCGGTGAGCGCGATGTAGAGCGCCCGCTCGCCCTCGCCCACCGTACGTGGCGTGGCGTGGGCAATCGTCTCGCCGAGCCGGAAATCCTCGAAGAACCGGCCAGGATCGGTCTTGCTTGAACTCACCCGCGGCTCTCGATTTGGCCGATCGCCGCGGCGAGATCGACCAGACGCCGGGCATTCTGCACATGCAGGTTTTCCACCAGCTTGCCGTCGACCACCACGACGCCCTTGCCCTCGGTAACCGCAGCGGTATGGGCCGCGATGATGCGCTGGGCGGTCTCGACCTCTTGGGGCGATGGCGCGAAGACGCGGTTGGCGATGTCGATGGTCTTGGGATGGATCAGGGTCTTGCCATCGAAGCCCATCTGTTGACCCTGGCGACAGGCTTGTTCGAAACCCGCCATGTCATCGAGGTCGAGATGCACGCCATCGAGGATCGCCAGGCCATGGGCACGCGCTGCCAGCACGCAAAGGCCGAGGCTGGTCAATAGCGGCAGGCGTTCAGGCGTATGGGCCGCATGAAGATCGTTGGCGAGATCGGACGTACCCATGACGAAACAGGCCACCCGCGGATGGGCGCTGGCAATGGCCTCGGCATTCAGGATCGCGCGCGGGGTCTCCATCATGCACCAGAGGGCGAGACTATCCGGAGCGCCGTTGCCTGCCAGCACTGCCAGCGCCTGGCGCACCGCATCGGCGCTCTCGGTCTTGGGCAGCAGTACCGCATCGGCGCCCGATGTGCCGGCCGCCACCAGATCGGCATGGCCCCAGGGCGTGTTCAGCCCGTTGACCCGAACGACGGTCTCGCGCTTGCCGAAACCCCCGGCCTTTACCGCGTTCACCACATTGGCGCGCGCCTCCTGCTTGGCGTCCGGGGCAACGGCATCCTCGAGATCGAGGATCACCGCATCGGCCGGCAGGGTTTTTACTTTTTCCATGGCGCGCAGATTGGCGCCGGGAACATAGAGCACGCTGCGGCGGGGATGGGCGGTCTGCAACAAGCCAGATCCTCCGTTAATGAGGCCGCGCGACTATAATGGAGGTGGCTGGTGTGGCAAAGTCGCCGGGCAAACGCGAGCAGCCCATGCAGATCATTTCGCTTCAATCGCGGGTCGCCTATGGCCATGTCGGCAATTCGGCCGCCGTGCCGGTGTTGCAACGCCTGGGGCACGACACCGCCGCGGTCGATACGACCCTGCTCTCCAACCATCTGGGGTACGAGACCCATGGCGGGCGGATCCTGCCGGCCGTGGATGTCGCAGCCGTCGTCGAAGGGCTGATGAAGCTGGGAATCCTGGCTCGTTGCGATGCGCTGCTCACCGGATTCCTCGGCCATTCGGCGAGCGTTGCCGGCGATACGGTGCAATGGCTGCGCATGGAGAATCCGAATGCCCTCTATTGCCTCGACCCGGTCATGGGCGAGCGTGATGGCGGGCTCTATGTGGCCGAGGCCACGGCCACGACAATCAGCCAGCGCCTGGTGCCCGAAGCCGACATCCTGATGCCCAACGCCTTCGAGCTCGATTATCTCTGTGGCGCGCGCAATCGAAGCCTGAGCGATGTGGCAACCGCCAGCGATGCCTTGCTGCGGCGAGCGCGGCCCGGCGCCGTCATCATTGCCACAGGCCTCGACCGCGACGAGGGCCCGCGCGAGCGGGTCGAGGTGATGGCGAGCACCAAGGGTGCCCGATATCTCGCTTCCGCGCCGCGGCTAGATCTGCCGGCCCATGGCGCCGGCGACCTGTTCGCCGCCCTGTTCCTCGGCCATTATCTGCATGGCCGCAATCTGCCGAGCGCACTCGCCCGCACCATGGATGCAACCCATGCAGTGTTCGGCAATTCGCTGGGCAAGCCGGACCTGGCGCTGGTGCAGAGCCTGGATGCCTTGCGCGATCCGCCGCGCGCCGCGACGATCGAGCACATCGGCTGATGACATGAATTTCCCTGAGAACTAACGGCTGTAAGCGAAACATGGAGGTCGAGCATGGCATTGCTGGTTTGGCGCAACGCTCTGATCCGGGGCATCGTTCTGTCAGTACTTTTGTTCGTCGGTGGGGACCCTTCCTGGGCTGATGGCCCCGATCCGGAAACGGTCGGCAAATGGCAGTTATCCGTGTCGGGCGGGTTGTGGATTTTGGACATCCATGCCGACGGTTCTTACGCCTTCCATAGCGAAGCCAACGACAACGCGCCGGCGCATTCCGGTAAGTTCTTTGCCAATGCCGGCGTCTGGGCTCTGCAATCCACAAACGGCGTCACCGATGGCGGAACCTATACGTTCCAGGGACACGACACCTTCGTGGCGACGGGTCACCTTGGTACGGGCAATTGGCAGCGCGCCGGCAACGCGGAGCCAGCCGGCGGTTCACAGGGTCTGGTCGTCAATTGGCAGGCCTTTGTGAATGAATCGGCCTATCTGAAACTTAACGACGCCGAACGGCTTGCCTATGTGGAAGGCGCGCTGGACGGATACATGACCGGCTATCAGGCCGGCGAGCAGAAATGGGGCACCGATTTCATCCAGAATTGCGGTTCGGCGCTGACTGCCATCGCGCTGCGCGACGCGACGGATGAAAACTCAAAGGGCTTCAGCAGCATCACCTTCGAAAACAAGTCAGTTGGCGATATCGTGGATGCCGATTGGGCGATGTACAACGGCCTGCTGAAACTCTGCAAACATTGATGTCGCGATGAAAGTCGGAGCCATCGAACATGTCCAGCTCGCTATGCCCAGGGGCGAGGAGCCAAAGGCGCGGGCGTTCTATCAGGATGTGCTCGGCATTCCGGAACGGGCCAAGCCGCCGGAACTTGCCAAACGCGGCGGCGCCTGGTTCGAAGAGGGCGCCCTCAAGATTCATCTTGGCGTGGAAGATGATTTTCGCCCAGCCCGCAAGGCACATCCCGCGTTGCTTGTGGACGTGCTGAGCGACCTGATCGCCCGGCTAGAGGCGGCCGGGCACCCGGTAATCGAGGAGCCCATGGCGGGCTACCGGCGGATCAATACCGAAGACCCGTTCGGCAACCGGCTGGAACTCATGGAGCGGCTCGAAAAGTAGGGCGGCGACGAGAAAACCTTCTCCCGCCCTCGGCGTCTGATCGCCTTAAGT
>DASXQK010000021.1:0-1645 GCA_036493015.1 Dongiaceae bacterium
CGAGCCGCATCCGCGCGAATTCTTCCAGCCTGACAAGCCCGCCTTTCGCCTGACGCCCTTTCGCATCCGGCTGCGCCAGCTGGAAGCCATCGGCGTCGACTATGTCTATCTGCTGGCTTTCGATCAGGCGATGGCTCGCCGTCGCCCGGAATCCTTCATTGTCGAGGTACTGGGCCAGGGGATCGAGCCCGCCCATGTGGTTGTGGGCTATGATTTTGTCTTTGGCCAGAACCGCAGCGGCAATGCTGAGATGCTGGGCGACCTGGGCCGTGCGGCGGGTTTCGCCGTGACATCCGTCGCCGCCGCGGCCGATGGCGATGGCGTCGTCTATTCCTCGACCAAGATCCGCGAGCGGCTGATCGCCGGCGATCCGCGCGGCGCCGCCCTGCTGCTGGGCCGGCCCTGGGAGATCGAAGGGCGCGTGGAGACCGGCGACAAGCGCGGCCGCTTGCTGGGTTTTCCCACCGCCAATCTCGCCATGGGCGATTATCTGCGTCCCTCGCTTGGCGTCTATGCGGTCAAGGCCGGCATCGATGAAGGCCGCGGTACGCACTGGATCGATGGCGTCGCCAATCTCGGCAACCGGCCGACGGTGGGCGGCACCCGCGTGCAGCTCGAGGTCCACCTGTTCGACTTTTCCGGCGATCTCTACGGCAAGCATCTGCGCGTGGCGCTGATCGACTTCCTGCGGCCCGAGCAGAAGTTCAGCGGGCTCGATGCCCTCAAGGCCCAGATATCCTCCGACAGCGAAGAGGCGCGCCGGCGATTGTCGGGCTATAACGGCCCGCCGCCGGGTTTCGCCAGGCCGCGTCAGCGCCGCCCGGCGCTGGAATCGGCAAACGTCTATGAAAGCGCCTTGCGGCCCAACCGGAAGTGACCCCAAACGGAAGCGATGAAGTAAGACGATGAGCGTGGACTACAAATCGACGGTCTTCCTGCCGCGTACGGATTTTGCCATGCGCGGCAATCTGCCTGAGCGCGAGCCCGCAACCCTCAAGCGCTGGCAGGAGATGCGCCTGTTCGACAAGCTGCGGAAGATCTCCAAGGGCCGGCCGAAATTCATCCTGCATGATGGCCCCCCTTACGCCAACGGCGCGATCCATATCGGCCATGCGCTGAACAAGATCCTGAAGGATGTGGTCAACCGCGCCCAGCAGATGCTGGGCAAGGATGCGAATTACGTGCCGGGCTGGGACTGCCACGGCCTGCCCATCGAATGGAAGATCGAGGAACAGTACCGCGCCAAGGGCAAGGACAAGGATGCGGTGCCAATCGTCGAGTTCCGCAAGGAATGCCGCGACTTCGCCACGTACTGGGTCGAAAAACAGGCGGAAGAGTTCAAGCGCCTGGGCGTGGAAGGCGACTGGGCCAATCCCTATACGACCATGTCCTTTGCCGCCGAGGCGCAGATCCTGCGCGAGATCGGCAAGTTCCTGATGAATGGCGGGCTCTTCCGCGGCTCCAAACCGGTGCTGTGGTCGGTGGTGGAAAAGACCGCACTGGCCGATGCCGAGGTCGAGTATCACGACCACACCTCGACCACGATCCATGTGCGCTTTCCCATCGTGGCGGCAAGCGATCCGCTGTTCGCCGGCGCTTATGCGGTCATCTGGACGACGACCCCCTGGACCATCCCGGGAAATCG
>DASXQK010000022.1:0-13055 GCA_036493015.1 Dongiaceae bacterium
TGCGCCCCGGCCCCAGGAAGGCACGGCCTCGACGATGGCCCAGACGGCCCTGCTGGCCAATAGCGCGGCCGGCGCCCAGCCGGCGCAGCCCGATGCCACCCAATCCTCCGGCGAACAGGCCCTGTTGCAGACCGCCGGCGCCAGCACGCCCGATCCGAATATCCGCACCGTCGTCGACCAGGAAGCCTCGGCGGAAACGGATGCCAGCACGAGCCTGCTGGACAAGCTGATCTTCTGGCGCACGCCCGATCCCGCCGGCACCATCGTGGATCCCACGGCAGAGCAACAGCGCCTGCAGCAGAATGCCGCACTCGGCCAGCCGGTCACCACCGGCGCCACGCCGACCATCAAACGCAAGAAAAAGGCCCTGCTCGAGGGCATTTTCTAGCCCGCATTTCTCGCAGGGATCACGATGGCGCCGGGACGAATTTGGCAGAAGGCCAGGAAGGCGGCGAAGCGCGATGGGGGTCCATCGCGCAAGCCGGCTGACGCAGCATGCTGGCAAATTCGCCCGGCCCTTCGGGTTGGGTTGCGCGGGTCGCCCGCGGCGTCGGCAAGCCTCGCCGATGGGCCGCCATCGCCTTCGGCTCCCCTCCTGGCGGCTCGCCGCCGCGCAACGGCCAACGCCACGGCGATCCCCGTGAGAATTGCGGGCTAACCTGGCCCGGTTTCGCCCAATAGCGCCCCGGCGCGGTCTTGCCGGGGCGCTCGTTTTTCTGCTGGCCCTGTTCGCCGCCCAATCGGCCGAGGCAGCGCTGTTCGCTGCCAAGACCTTCACCTTGGCCAATGGGCTGCAGGTGGTGGTGATCGAAAACCACCGCAGTCCCGTTGTCGCCCAGATGCTGTTCTATCGCGTGGGCGGCGCCGATGCGCCGATGGGTAAATCGGGCATCGCCCATTTCCTGGAACATCTGATGTTCAAGGGAACCCCGGCTGTTCCCGATGGCGAGTTCTCGCGCCGGATCGTACGCCTGGGCGGCATGGAGAATGCCTTTACCACCCAGGACTACACGGCCTATTACCAGATGATCGCGCGCCAGCATCTGCCGGTGATCATGCAGATGGAGGCCGACCGGATGGTCAATCTGGTGCTGCGCGAGGACGAGGTATTGTCCGAGCGCGATGTAATCATCGAAGAGCGCCGCCAGCGCGTCGATGACGATCCCTCCGGCCAGCTGTCGGAGATGGTCCAGGCGGCTCTCTTTCTCAATCATCCCTATCGCCTGCCGGTGCTTGGCTGGGAACACGAGATGCACCTGCTGAACCGCACCGATGCGCTCACGTTCTACAAGCGCTGGTATGCACCCAACAACGCGATCCTGGTCATCGCCGGCGATACGACGCTCGCTGAGGTGAAGACCCTGGCGGAAAAATACTTCGCTCCGATCCCGGCGCGAGCGCTGGCACCTCACGAGCGGCTGCGCGAGCCGCCTTCCTTTGCCGCCCGCCAGGTGACGCTGAAGGATCGCGACGTGGAGCAGGCTACATGGCAGCGGATTTATATAACGCCGCCCGGCCATGAGAACGTGCAGAAGGCGGTGGCACTCGATCTGCTGGGCGAGGTCCTGGCCGGTGGCCCAACCAGCCGGCTCTATCGCCATCTGGTGGTGGATCAGGGTCTGGCGGTGGGGGTCGATGCCGGCGAAAGCGGCGATCAACTCGACTATGGCCAGTTCACGATCTCGGCGGCCCCGCCGGCTGGCGGCGACACGGTGAAGCTGGAGGCCGCCATCGATGGCGAGATCGCTACGCTGCTTGACAAGGGCGTGAGCGACGCCGAATTGGCCGCCGCCAAGAACCGGATCGCTGCCGATGCGATCAAGGCGCGTGACAGCCTGCGCGGACCCGCCCAGCTCGTCGGCACGGCGCTCATCACCGGCACGACGCTGGAGCAGGTCGAATCCTATCCCGAGCGTATCGCGGCGGTCAGTGCGGCCGAGGTGCTGCAGGCGGCGAAGGACATATTGCAGCACAAGGAAAACAGCGTGACCGGCATACTGCTGCCGGGCGAGGGTGCGCCTGGCGAGCCGGGATCGCTGCCCCATCAGCAACTGCCCGCTGGCGCGATCCAGTGAGCCGCCATTCCATGAAGTGCTGCCCAATGATCCGCAGGCTGTCTCTCCTGGTCCTGGCCGGGCTGGGTTTCCTGCTCTCCGCCAATCCCCTCTTTGCCGCGGCGGAGCAGGTCGTGAGCCCGGGCGGCATCAAAGCCTGGCTGATAGAGGATCACACCAATCCGCTGATCTCGCTCGCCATCGGCTTTCGCGGCGGTTCGGCCCTCGATCCGGCGGGCAAGGAGGGGATGGCTTATCTCGCTTCCGGCCTGATGGATGAAGGGGCAGGCGACCTCGATTCTGCGACCTTCCAGGCAAAGCTCGCCGACCTCGCAATCGATTATGGCTTCGAAGCCGATAGTGATGATGTGATCGGCCGGCTTCGCACCCCGACCGCCCATCGCGACGAGGCGTTCGGCTTGCTGCATCTGGCGCTGACCAAGCCCCGCATGGATGGGGAGCCGCTGGCGCGGGTGCGCAACCAGGTGCTCTCCATCATTGCGTCCGAGGCCGGCAACCCCGACGATGTCGCGGGCCATGCCTGGTTTCGCATGATGATGGCGGGCCATCCCTACGCGTGGCCCGTCAAGGGCACGGCCAAATCCCTGAGGGCCATCACCGGCGATGATTTGCGCAAGTTCGCCGCCGCCAGGTTCGGCCGCGACCAGCTTTCTGTTGCCGTGGTCGGCGACATCACCCCGGCCGAACTGGCGCCGCTCCTCGACAAGACCTTCGGCGACCTGCCGGCCCAGGCCAGCGACCCAGCAATCAGCGAAGCGCCCCCGCCGGGGCCGGGTGGCGTTGCGGTGATGACCCGCGATCTGAATCAGAGCATCGTGGTGTTCGGCGAATCGGGGATCAAACGCAACGATCCGGATTTTTATGCCGCAGCCCTGATCGACGACATCATTGGCGCTGGCGATTTCGGCTCTCGGCTGCAGCGCAACCTGCGCATCAAGCATGGGCTGGTCTATTCCGTCGGCACCGACCTGATCACCATGGATCATGTTGGCCTGCTCTCGGGGAGTTTCGGCACCAAGAACGCTTCTGCCGCGCAGGCGATCGCTCTTACCCGCAGCGAATGGCAGCGCATGGGCGAATTCGGCCCGACCGCGGCCGAACTTGCCGATGCCAAGACGCATCTGATCGGCGCCTACCCGCTGCGCTTCGACAGCACGTTGAAGGCGTCCGAGGCGCTGCTCGGCATCCAGCTTGCCGGCCTTCCCATCGATTACATCGACAAGCGGGCGAGCTATCTTGACGGCGTTACCCTGGCCGATGCCAAGCGGGTGGCGCACAGGCTCTATCTCGCCGACAATCTGCGCTTCCTCGTTCTGGGCCAGCCCACCGGCGTCACCGGCACGTTGCCGCCGCCGCCTGCCACGCCCGAGTAACGTCAGTACCGAAGAGCGTAAGCCTCGGATAGCGCCAAGGCCGGAATAGAGATTCCAGAGCCGTTCTGATAGCGTTCCCGGCATGGCGATTCGCCTTCTCCCGCCCGACATCGTCAACCGCATCGCCGCCGGCGAGGTGATCGAGCGGCCGGCTTCCGCGGTCAAGGAACTGGTGGAAAACGCCATCGATGCCGGTGCCGGGCGCATCGATGTGACGCTGAAGGATGGCGGCCGGGCACTCATCCAGGTTGCCGATGACGGTCATGGCATGGATGCCGAGGAACTGAGCCTCGCGGTCGAACGCCATGCCACATCGAAGCTGCCTGATGGCGATCTCGCGCATATCGCAACCCTCGGATTCCGCGGCGAAGCACTGCCCTCCATCGGCTCGGTGGGACGGCTTGCGATTACCAGCCGCAAGCGGGATGCCGCTGCTGCCTGGCGGTTGGCGATCGATGCCGGAATCAAGAGCGCGGTCGAGCCTGCGGCACTCTCCGCCGGCACAAGGGTCGAGCTGACCGATCTTTTCTATGCGACGCCGGCGCGGCTTAAATTCCTCAAGTCGACGCGCAGCGAATTCGGCCATGCCGAGGATGTGGTCCAACGCCTGGCCATGGCGCATCCCGAGATCGCCTTCAGCCTCAGCGATGGCGAGCGCGTGGTACTGCGCTACGCCGCAGCACCCTCGCTGCTCGACGATCCTGCGGCCGCCAGGTTGGAGCGGCTCTCCGCCATCATGGGCCGCGAATTCGCCGAGAATGCATTGGCCATCGATGCCGAGCGCGAGGGCCATCGCCTGACGGGGTTCATCGGCCTGCCGACCTTGAACAAGGCGACGGCGGCCCAGCAATTCCTGTTCGTCAACGACAGGCCAGTGCGCGACCGGCTGCTGCAGGGGGCCGTACGCGGCGCCTATCAGGATTTTCTCGCCCGCGACCGCCATCCACTGGTGGCGCTGTTCCTCGACGTGCCGGCGGTGGAGGTGGATGTGAATGTCCATCCCGCTAAGGCCGAGGTGCGCTTCCGCGATCCGGGCCTGGTGCGCGGCCTGATCGTCGGCGCGGCGCGTCATGCGCTTGCCGCCGCCGGCCATCGCGCCTCGACCACAGTCGCCGACGCGGCAATGGGCAGCTTCCGGCCCGCCGCCATGGCGCCGGGCTGGGGTTCCGCCCCCTGGCGCGGAGCGCCCACAGGGTTTTCAGGCGGCGGCTCATCGACTTATTTGCCGCGCGGGATCGCCGAGGCGGTGGCGGAAATCTACAAACCCTTCGAGGGCTTCGACAGGCCCCAGGCGCCGGGTGCTTCAGGCGATGCATCGGCGCCGCCGGTTGCGATCTCCTATCCGCTGGGTGCCGCGCGCGCGCAGGTGCACGATACCTATATCGTCGCGCAGACAACCCAGGGCATCGTCATCGTCGACCAGCATGCCGCCCATGAACGCCTGGTCTATGAGCGCATGAAACAGGCGCTGGGCGATGGCGGGGTGAAACGCCAGGGATTGCTGATTCCCGAAGTGGTGGAGCTGGAGCCGGCCGCTGCCGAACGGGTTGTCGCGCGCGCCGGTGAGCTCGCGGAACTCGGCCTGGCGCTGGAAGCCTTCGGTCAGGGCGCGGTGGTGGTGCGCGAGGTACCGGCCTTGCTGGGCGAGGTGGATGTCAAAGGCCTGGTACGCGACCTTGCCGATGAGATCGAGGAATTCGGCTCGGCGCTCAGCCTCAAGGAACGGCTGGAAGAAGTCTGCGGCACGCTCGCCTGCCACGGCAGCGTGCGTGCCGGCCGGCGGCTCAATCTCGCCGAGATGGATGCCCTGCTGCGCCAGATGGAGGCAACGCCCCATTCCGGCCAGTGCAATCACGGCCGGCCGACTTACGTCGAGCTGCAACTGGCGGATATCGAGCGCCTCTTCGGCCGGCGCTGATCTGGCGCCCCTTCCCGCGGCATTTTCGCCTGCGCGAGTTCCCGCGGAACCCGAGCGGGGCAACCAACGTTAACCGGTCAACGTCCGTCCATGCCTTACGTGGAGAACCGGTCATGAATCAGAGCTATCGCAGGCCCGTCGCCGTCATGAGTGCGATGCTGGCCGTCGCCATCGCCACGTCTTCCGTCTGGGCCGACACACCGGCTGTGGACAAGGATTTTGCCACCAAGGCTGCCCAGGCGGGCATCGCCGAAGTGGCCGAGGCGCGCCTCGCCCTCAAGAATTCAACACGGCCCGACGTCCAGAATTTTGCGCGCCGGATGATCGCTGATCACACCAAGGCGGATGACCAGTTGAAGAGCATCGCCTCCTCCCAAGGGTTGGCGTTGCCGGGTGATCCCAGTCCCGAGGATCAGCAGGCGATGACGAAACTGGGGTCGTTATCGGGCGAGGATTTCGACCGCGCCTATATCGAAAGCCAGGTCAGCGCCCATGAAGCCGCCGTCGGCCTGTTCACGCAGGAGAGCGAGCAGGGCAAGGATGCGCAGTTCCGTTCCTTCGCCTCGTCGACCTTGCCGACCCTGAAGGATCATTACCAGATGATCAAATCGCTGCCGGTCCATTAGGCCCGCATGGATAGCCCAAGCGGGCCAGGCGACGATGCCGGAAGATGCCATGAATATCGCCAGCCTGACCGCCTTGGCGCGCGAGGAAGCTTCCTGTCGCCGCTGTCCGCTTTACAAGAACGCAACCCAAGTGGTGCCGGGCGCGGGCCGTGCCGGCGCCGCGCTCATGCTGGTGGGCGAACAGCCCGGCGATAGCGAAGACCGCGAAGGCCGGCCTTTCGTGGGACCGGCTGGCCGGGTACTCGACCAGGCGCTGGCGGCGGCGGGGATCGAGCGCGGCGATGCCTTCGTTACCAACGCAGTGAAGCATTTCAAATTCGAGGAGCGCGGCAAGCGCCGGCTGCACAAGCGCCCGAACGCCCATGAGATCGAACGCTGCCGCTGGTGGCTGGATCTCGAACGGCGGATTGTCAAACCAACGGCGATCGTGGCGCTGGGTGCAACGGCGGCGCGCAGCCTGCTGGACCGCGTGGTCACGATCGCCCGGCTGCGGGACACGCCGCAAAGCCTGGAGGATGGAACGCCGGTTCAGGTGACGATCCATCCCTCCTATCTGCTGCGGCTGCGCGATGAGGCCGACAAGCGGCGCGAATATGACCGCTTCGTGGCCGATCTGCGAAACGCACGGCAATTGCTGCTGAATCGGCCCTAATCACACGTTAATCGGCTTGGAACCGCTGGTACCCGCCAAGGGTTTTTCCATCAGCAGGCCCCCTCATGCGCAGTGCGACATCGGCCATGGCGGGGCGGTAAGCCACAATGGGAGCATGCATCATGCGCCGATTGCTTGTTGCAGCTTCGCTGATGGCGGTGCTGGCAGCGCCCGCCATTTTCGGCCCCGTGGCCTTCGGCGATGTCATCGTCTCGCCGCCGGTTTCCGAGGACGCCGCCTCTACCCCACAGGCGCCACGGGCAACGAATGCCGATTCCGGCACCATGACCGTCATCGCCGACAAGACGGCAGTAACCGAGAAGCCCGATTCCAAGACGAAGGTCATCGGCATGCTGAAGACGGGCGAGCAGGTGACGGTCTTCGGCATGACCGAGAAGTGGGTCCATATCCACAGCAAGACGTCGAACCTCGACGGCTATGTGCAGAAGAGCGCCTTGCAATGATCAGAGACTGGCAATGAATGCGAAGACCACCCCGGCCAATGCCCATTACAACGTGACGCGCATCGGCAAGAAATTCGGTGTCACGGTTTCCATCGACCATGTCCTGCCAACCTTGGTGGCGAGCTTTCCCACCAGGAGCGCGGCGGAGGAATGGATCGAAAAGCGCCGGCGCCAGGAAAGCGCGATAGACAAGCGCTGATCTATGCGTAGCGCGAAGCAAGGGCGTGGCGCGAAGCGAGGCTCTTGCTTGCCGCCAGATTGATGCGGCGCGCAAAGACCCGGTGGCGACCGTCGCCGATCACGGGCGCCAGAAAATTCAAAGCATGGGCCGATATTCGGAAGGGAACGGCCATAGTCACGTTGTAGCCGGTGAAATGCTCAATCTCGATCATGAGCGTCCCGGTCGTTCGCTCGTTGCCGGACGGCGCCGGTTCGTAGATCAGGGCCGATGCCCGAAGCTCGCCTATCTCGGCACGGCGAACGAAGGCTTGCCGGAGCAGTTCGGCCTGGGCCAGGGCATTGGTTTCATCGATTCCTTCGGAGCAGGGCACCTGTTCCAATTCGCCATCGGGACCAATCAGCGCACCCATCGGCAAAATCTCGCCATAGCGCTCCAGCAACAGCTTTGCCGCCGGCAGCAACTCGCCGACGAGCCGGCCAGCATCATCATGCGGATCGGTGGGTACCTCTTGCCGCCTCATGGCGATGGGCACCTCACCGGATACTGTCGCCAGCGCTGAAATAGTTGCTCACCGGCAATGGCTCGAAAGAGGCCGATGCCGGTATCCACGAGCAGTGTTCCAGCAGCAAATGCCGCAACTCTGTATAGCTGCCAAGGCGGCAGAATGGATTGAGCCGGTTGAATCTGTCTTCGGGCAGAAATCCCGCCTGCATGACGCAGAGATAACCTCGCGGCAAACCGAGCTTTTTGGCCGTGTGTTCGATCTGTCCGGCTGTGTAAAAGTCGGATGCACCGTAGTCATGCAGAAGCGTGGCGCCGAATCGCCCGGCATATTTTCTGATAGCGGCTATCCGCCGCCATTGACCAAACCAGCCGGGAGCCATCTGGATTCTCCCCCTGCAGGCCTCAATTCACCACCCTCAATGTGGGCGCGGTTGAAGATCTTGCAAGGGATGCGCGGTCTAATGGTCCGACGAAATCAAGCTGCCGCTCGCAACAGCAGGATTCGCGCCTTGCCGTAACGCCGCTCATCGATGGCGGCGAAGCCCGGGGGCGGGCTGAAGCGCGAGAGTTCCGGACCTGACATTTCCAGACTGACGAGGGCGCCGGGTGCAACCCAGCCCGCCGCGGCGAGCGCCGTGAGCGCCGGTGCGCCGAGGGCTGCATCATAGGGCGGATCGAGAAAAATCAACGTTGCGGCCTTGCGCGCCAGCGGCGGATTGGCCGCATCCGCCAGGATGAACGTCGCGGTCACGCCGAGTGTCTTGGCGTTGGCGCGCGCGGTGTCGAGGGCCACGCGATTGATATCGATAAAGCTCGCTTCCGCCGCCCCGCGCGAAAAGGCTTCGAGCCCCAAGGCGCCGGTGCCACAAAAACCATCGAGCACGATCGCATCGACCAAAGCGGAGCCGCCGCTTTCCATCAGACGGCCGTGTTCCAGAACATCGAACAAGGCCTGGCGGGTGCGGTCGGCCGTCGGGCGGATATCGCGGCCCTCGGGGGCGTCGAGGCGCCGGCCCTTATACTTTCCGGCGACGATGCGCATTTTGGCGGGGCGCATGCGAACGGGGGGCATGCGAACGGGGCGCCCGAGAGGTGCTCGCATCTGGCCGCGTCGCTTCGGGCGAAGCCGCGCGGCGCGAGGCGCTGAGGCCGAGCTGCTCGCGTACCATCTTGGGCGGTACTTCTTCGATGGCGCCGCGTGGCAGTTCGCCCAGCTGGAAGGGCCCATAGGCGGTGCAGATGAGGCGGCTCACCGTCCAGCCGAGATGGAGGCAGAGCTTGCGGATATCGCGGCCCTTGCCCTCTGCGAGGCTGACCGTGACCCAGGCATTGATGCGCTTCTGGCTGTCGAGAGCGGCGCGGATCGGACCATAGGCGACGCCCTCGATGTGCAACCCCTGGGCAAGGCTTGCCAGCTTCGCTGCATCGACCACCCCTGACAGGCGAACCCGGTAACGATGCAGCCAGTCCCGGGCATGCAGTTCCATATGCCGCTTCATCGCGCCGTCGTTGGTGAGCAGCAGCAATCCCTCGGCGTGAAGATCGAGCGCGCTGACCGGCATCACCCGCGGCAGATCGGCCGGCAGCTTGTCATAGATCGTCACCATGCCTTCGGGCGCATGGGACGTGGTCACCAGGCCATCGGGCTTGTGATAGCGGAAAAGCCGCGCCGGCTCGGCGCCGGGCCAGGCCTTGCCATCGACGAGGATGACGGAAGCGGGGCCGACCGTGACCGCGGGGCCGGTGAGCTTATGTCCGTCGACGCTGACCCGGCCCGCCGCGATCCAGGCTTCCGCCTCGCGGCGCGAGCAGAGACCCGCGCGCGCCATGCGCTTGGCGATACGTTCTCCACCGGGGCCTTCGCCCCTCGGGCGCCCGCCTTCAGTGGCGTCTTCCGGTTTGGCCGCGCCCTCAGCGCGCGGCGTCGACGAAGGCATCGAATATTTTCTGGTCGCCGGTGCTGATGGAATATTCCGGGTGCCACTGCACGCCGATGCAATAGCGATAGCGGGGGTCTTCGATCCCTTCGATCACGCCATCGGGCGCCACCGCATCGACCACTACGCCGGGTCCGACCGTCTTCACCGCCTGGTGATGGGCGCTGTTCACCGAAAGCTCATCGGCGCCGCATATGCGGTGCAGCAGCGTGTTCTTCTCCACCCGCACGGTATGGCCGGGTTCGGTGCGCACATTGGGCTGCTCATGGGCGAGCGGGCTGCTCACCTCGTCGGGAATATGCTGATAAAGCGTGCCGCCCAGGATCACGTTCAGCAATTGCTGGCCGCCGCAGATGCCGAGCACCGGCATGTTGCGCGCGAGCGCGCCCTTGGTGACGGCCAGTTCGAAGGCCGTGCGCCGCGTCTTGAGTTTCACCGTGGCATGGCGCGTCTCGGCGCCGAACAGCGAGGGATCGACATCGAAGGCGCCGCCGGTGATGACCAGCCCATCGATGCGATCCAGATATTCATTGGCTTCATCGGGCTGGTGGGGCAGCAGGATCGGCAACCCCCCGGCCCGCTCGACTGCGTCGGAATAATTCTGGCGGATCGCATACCAAGGCAGCTTCGAATAGCCGCCCGGCTCTTCCGAATCCAGGGTGACGCCGATCACCGGCCGCTTCTTCCCGTTCATGCTCTTACCGCCCATGCCCGCGTCATTCGTGCTCATTGCTCATCCATCATACGCCGAAGCCATTCGATATGCTCGGGGCCTGTGCCACAACAGCCGCCCACGATGCTGGCACCGCCGGCATGCCAATGGGCGACATAGCCCGCATATTCCTGCGGCCCCAGATCGTCGCGCAGCGGCAGCAGACCGTCGCGGTCCATGACCCAGTCCTTGGGCACCGGGCGGAAGGCATTGGCGTAGCCGCCGATCGGTCCGCGCTTCAGGGCGGCAAGCTCTGCCATGGCGGCGCTGATGCTCTCCGGCGCGCAGCAATTGGCCAGAAACGCCGAGACAGGCAAATGGGCGACGGCCTTGGCTGCTTCGCTCACGCTTTCGCCGCTGCGCAGGCGGCCCGACTGATCCTCATGCAGCGTCCAGGAAACCCAGACCGGTTTGCCGCTTTCGCAGGCCGCTGTCGCCGCGGCCAAACCCTCCGATGCGCTTGCCATGGTTTCGCACAGGAAGACGTCGACATGGGGCGCCAGCAGTTCGACCTGTTCCTGGTAGAGCGGAAGAATGTCGTCATGGGTGCCGACCAAATCGGGGCGGTAGCTGCCGCGCAGCGGCGGCAGGCAGCCGGCGATTGCAATCGGCCGGCCGGCATCCTCGCGCGCCTGGCGCGCGAGGTCGCAGGCGAGCCGGTTGAGCTCGGCATAGCGCTCCTCGATCCCCTCCACCGCCAGCCGGTCACGGATGACGCCATAGGTGTTGGTGGTGATGACATCGGCGCCGGCGATGATGTAGTCGCGATGGACCTCACGTACGGTATCGGGTGCCACAACCAGCGCATTGGCCGACCAGATCGTATCCAGGATCGGCACGCCGCGCCGGCGCAATTCGCGGCCGGTGCCGCCATCCAGCAGCAAGGGGCGATCGAAATCGAAAGCGTTGGCCAATGTCATGGTCCCGTTGTGAAGGCGAGCATCCTATAACAATAAGTCCCGTTGACCTCAACGCCATGGCTGGCGTCAATGGCGCCATGGCCAATGGCGAAACCATGATGGATCTGGCGTTGAAGGAGGCGGAGGCCGCGGCATCCCGCGGCGAAGTCCCCATCGGTGCCGTGCTGGTGGATAGCCGCAGCGGCGAGGTGCTGGCCAGGACCGGCAACCGGGTGGAGGAGCTAGGCGATCCCACCGCCCATGCCGAGATGCTGGCGATCCGCGCGGGGGCTGAAGCGCTGGGCCTCAAGCGCCTGACCGATGCCGATCTCTATGTGACGCTGGAGCCCTGCGCCATGTGCGCCGCAGCGATCTCCTTCGCGCGGCTGCGCCGGCTTTATTTCGGGGCCGGCGATCCGAAAGGCGGAGCGGTTGAGAGCGGACCGCGATTCTTTAGCCTTCCAACCTGCCATCACCGGCCGGAGGTTTATGGCGGCATCGGCGAGGGTGCGGCGGGTGCGCTGTTGCGGACGTTCTTTCAGGCGCGGCGCTGACGCGCCCGCCGGTCAAATATTCAGCCTGTCCCTCAGTTTGTAAAAGACGATCGTCGGGCCCAGGAACCAGGGATTACCGCTGTAGAAGGGGCGGGTGGGGAAGCTGACGCCGTCCAGCGCCGTGCGCCCTTCCGCTTTGCCCAGGATCTGCTGGCCAAGCCGGGTTCCGAAGTAGCTGGCCAGTGAGACGCCCGAGCCGCAATAACCGGCGGCATAATGCAGCCCGTCCTTCATGCGGCCGAGATGAGGCAGCGTATCGAAGGTATAGGCGACGAATCCCATCCAGCTATGGCTGATCTTGGTCGCGGCGAGCTCGGGGAAGATCCTCGTCATATGCGCATGCAGCCGTGGCGCGCTGACCTTGGGATCTGTTTCCTTCAGCGCCACGCGCCCGCCGAAGACGACGCGCCGGCGATCCTCCGACAGGCGGTAATAGAAGACCAGCTTGCGCGTATCGGTCAGCACCCGGTTCTTCGGGCTGAGGCGGTTGGCAAGTGCGGGATCCAGCAATTCGGTTGCGATGATATAGCTGCCGATGGGAATGACGCGGCGGCGCAGCCAGGGCGTGATGGCGCCGGTATAGCCGTTGGTGGCCACCACCACCTCGCGCGCCTGCAGGCTGCCGCGCGGTGTGGTCAGGCGAAAGCCATCGCCTTCCCGCCCGATGGAGAGCACCGGACAGCGGGTGACGAAGGTGGCTCCGGCGGCCTGGGCGCGGGCCAAAAGGCCTGCATGGTATTTCGCCGGATGCAATGAGGCGTGGTGGGGAGAGACGATGCCGCCGTAATAGCGGTCGGTGCCGATTTCGCTGCGCTGTTCGCTCTTCGGCACGACATGGGCCTCCACCTCCAGCCCCTTGGTCTGGTGGGTGACGTCATGCACCAGCTTGTTGAAGGCGGCCGGATTATGGGCGCCATGGAAGCGGCCAACCCGCTCCCAGTTGCAGTCGATCTTCTCCCGCGTGATGAAATCCTCGATCCAGGCCAGCGCGTTGATGCCTTCGCGCCGGATCGCGAATGCGATCTCCTTGCCATGGCGTTCGGCAAGTTCGTCGAAGGAGGGTTTGAGCGAGGTGCTTACCTGCCCGCCATTGCGGCTGGAACAGCCCCAGCCGGCATCTTCGGCATCCAGCACCACCACATGACGTCCGCCGCGGGCAA
>DASXQK010000023.1:0-5143 GCA_036493015.1 Dongiaceae bacterium
CTTAACCTCTCGATTCGATCCGAATTCGTTCGTGCAGCTATGTGGACTGCCGGCGTTGCAAAGGCCGTATAACTTGCCGTTGAAATTGTCTGGGGAAACTGGCACGGGTGACCGTGAATTTCCCCTATGGAACGAATGGAGACCGCTGTGAGGGTGGCGCGGGCTCATATTTCCTGGAATCGCCAATGAACGCCGGGCCGGCGGAGCTAACGCTCAGGCTGCTGGGCGAGGTGGAGGTGCTGCGCAATGGCGCGCCCGTGCTCCTGCCCTCGTCGCGAAAAGCCCGGGCGCTGCTGGTCTATCTCGCCGCTACGGGACGCTCGCACCGGCGCGAACGCCTTTGTTCCATGTTCTGGGATATTCCCGACGATCCCCGCGCGGCACTGCGCTCCAGCCTCAGCATGATCCGCCGCGTCGTCGATACGCCGGAGCGCAAACGCGTCAGCGCCGAGCGCGACACGATCCGGTTCGATGCCCAAGGGGTCGAGATCGACCTGGGCACGGTGCGGCGTCTGTTGCTGCCGGGAAGCTCAATCATCGCGACGGAGGCGCTGGAAGGCGCGGCCACGGCGTTCCGCGGTGAATTCGGCGAAGGCGCCGAACTGCCGAACTGCCCCGATTTCCAGGCCTGGTGCGTGGCCGAACGCGAGGAGGCGCGCCGGCTGCGCCTCACCATCCTGAAGATGCTGATCGAACGCCACGAGCACGCGCCGGAAAAGGCGCTACCCCATGCGCGCGTCCTTGCCAGCGTCGATGCGGAAGAGGCCTCGGCCCACATTTCCTTGCTGCGGCTGCTCTTCGCCACCGGCCGTCACCGCGAAGCGGAAGAACAGCGTGAGATCTCCGCCAATCTGCTGCAATCGCGTGCCGGGTCGGCGCAGGAATTGACCCGGGCCTGGGCCAGCCTGCAGGCGGAACATGATTCCGGCGCGGCACGGCCGGCCGGCAATGCGATGCCAGAGCTTCCATCGGCTCCCATGCCGGCCCCGACGCCGGCTCCTGGCGACATCGCGCCCGCGATCCGGCCGGGCGGCATCGCCGCCGGGCGCCGTCCGCTGGTCGTGCTGCCCTTTGCCAATATCAGCCGCAATCCCGAGCAGGAATACCTTGCCGACGGCATCACCGAGGATCTGACCACCGACCTCTCCCGGGTCTCCGCGCTGTTCGTCGTCCCGCGCAGTATCGCCTTTGCCTACAAGGGACAGGCCGCCGACCTGGCGGATATCGCCCGCACGCTGAATGTCGGGCATGTGCTGCAGGGCAGCGTCCAGAAGGCGGGCGAGCAGATCAGGATCAATGTGCAGCTGATCGATGCGCTCGGCGCCGACCATCTCTGGGCGGAGCGCTTTGAGGGCGACTTTTCCAACATCTTCGCGCTTCAGGATGAAATCTCGCAGAGCGTGGTCGCGGCCCTGAAGCTGAAGCTTCTGCCCCAGGAATTGCAGGCGATCACCACGCGCTCCACGTCGAATGCCCAGGCTTACAAATACTATCTGCGCGGCCGGGCGAGACTGTCGGTCAGCTGGGGCACCAGGGAATATCTCAGCGCCGCGCGGCGGCTGTTCGCCAAGGCGGTGAAGACCGATCCCGGTTACGCCCGCGCCTATGCGGGCATCGCCGATTGCGATGCCTTCCTCTGGGTCAATGGCGATCTCGACGTTTCCTACGATCAGATGATTGCCAACAGCAGCAGGGCTCTCGAGCTCGCGCCAAATCTGGCCGAGGCCCACGCTTCCCGCGGCCTCGCCTTTTACGTCTCGGGACATCCGCGCGAAGCCATGGCTGCGTTCGATCGGGCCATGGCGCTCGATACCGGGCTGTTCGAAGCGCATTACTTCTATGGCTTCTGCAGCCGAGAGATCGGTGATCCCTACGAGGCAGTCCGGCAATTCGAGCAGGCGGCGGAGATCCAGCCAAAAAACTACCAGCCGCTGACGCTGCTTTCCGAATTGTATCTCGCGATCGGCGATCCGCAGCGCAGTGTCGCGGCCGCGCGGGCCTGCATCACCCGTATTGAGGAGGCCTTCGGGGCGGAGCCGGAGATCGCCGAAGTGCTGGCGATGGGGGCGGCGACCCTTGTTTATCTCAACGACTACGAGCGGGTAGAACGATGGGCCGATCGCGCCGTACGGATCGACCCGGACTCCTACACCGTCCGCTACAACGTCGCTTGCTCGTTTGCCGTCATCGGCAAGCTCGACCGCTCCCAGGAGTATCTGGAGATTGCATTCTCCCGCACGCCGCGTGCGCGGGGCTGGCTGCTGGGCAATGCCCGGCAGGATTCCCAGCTCAATTCCTTGCGCGAACGGGCGGACTTCCAGGATCTGATGAAGCGGCTCGAGGCCAGCGCCGCGGCGGGTGGTTAACCCGCCGCGGGCTGCGACATCAAGGACGGGACGTCACGGGCAGTTCGCCGGCTCGCGGGCAAAGCGATTCTGGGAAAGCCCCTTCAGCGCCACCCGGTCGATCTTGCCCGTCGGATTGACCGGCATGTCGGCCAGAATCACGAGCTCCGCCGGTGCCCGATAGCCGATGCGCTCGCGGGCAAACCGGATGAGCTCGCCTGAGTCCACCTGCGGCAAATGCGCCTTGAGAGTGACGAAGGCCAGCACGCTCTCGCCATGCAGCAGATCGGGAACGCCCACCACACCGGCCGATTCGATGGCCGGATGCTGAAGAAGAGCCTCCTCCACCTCCTGCGGCGAGATGTTCGAGCCGTCATGCACGATGATCTGCTTGCGGCGCCCGCGGAACTGCAGATAGCCATCCTGCCCCGCTTCCATCAGATCGCCGGTATCCAGCCATCCATCTCTGATCGTGGCGGAGGTCGCCACGGGATCGCGCCAATAGCCCAGCATGGTGGCGCCTGTCCTGACCCACAGACGGCCCGGCATGCCCGCGGGAAGCGCGCCGCCGCTTTCGTCGCGGATCGAGAGGCCCACGCCGTGCATGGCGCGGCCGATGGAACCTTGCTTGATCTGGCCCGATGGCGGGCTGACGGTGACGATGCCGATTTCCGTCATGCCGTAGACCTCGTCGATCGGCATTCCAGCCAGATCGGCGAACTCGCGCTGCAATTCGGCGGGAACCTTGTCGCCGCCCGACGAACAGACCCGCAGCGATGCGAAGTCGGCCCGCTTCGCGGTCTTGCCGCGAACCAGCGGAAACAGGGTCGCCGGAAGCATGAACAGCACGGTCGGCTTTTCCTCGCGCAGCAGGGAAAGCATATCCCTGTCCTCGACGCTGCGGGCCACGACAACCCGCGCACCCGCTGCAAGAGCGGCCAGAGAAAACAGGAATCCTCCGATATGCGAGATCGAGGAACCGGGCAGCACGATATCGTCGGGCCCGAACTCGAACGCCGCGGCCATGCTGGCGAACATCCAGCCCAATGATTCCTGGGAATGGGTCACGCCCTTGGCCGGGCCCGTGCTGCCGGAGGTGAAGAAGATGAAGGCCGGATCGCCCGGGTTGACCGGCGGCAGGGATTTGAGTGCGCCACGCCGCATCATCAGGTTCGCGAGCTTTTGGCGGCGAGAAGCTCCGCCCTCGTGGATAACGATGCCGTGGGGCAGATGATGAACCACACGGCTCGCATCGAGCTCCGCCAGCCGCTCGCTATGTGCCACCAGCAGCGAGGCACCGCTCACCTCCAGCGCATGCTCGATATCCGACACGGTGTAACGATAATTGAGCGGCACGGAGACCAGCCCCGCCTTCAGGCAGGCGACATAGTGGACGATGAGGGCCGGACGGTTGGGCATCAATGAGGCGACCCGGTCGCCGGGCTTGAGGCCAAGTGAAAGGAAATTGCTCGCCAGATTGCTGGCCGCGCCTTCAAGCTCAGCCCAGGACCAGCGTTCCTGCCCGGATAGTAGCGCATCCTCGTTCGGTTTTACGGCAAGCTCCACTCGCAGCAATTCGCAAAGCGCGGCCGGCGCCGCAAGGGGCGAGCCTTCGAGAATTGGATTCTGGCTGGCGGGCTGGAAAAGGCTGACGTCGGTGCCGCTTCGCTGCTTCGCCTGGCGTTCCACCCTGTTCACGGTCGACTCCTGCTGTGTTGCGGAGCCTGGATGTAGGACGGCTGCGTTGCAGCGATCGTTGCAGCGGACGTGGAAACGGCGTGTCGGCGCCCCGCTGGCCGTGCCGCCCTCTTCCTCTGATCCTCTCCATGAAGAGTGGCGGAAGGAGAAGAAAGGGCGCGGCGGACCTGCAAACAAAAAACGCTCCCATTGGGAGCGTTCAGCCGGGCTGGGCCCGGAAGCCCAACCCGCGTCGGGTAGGCCCCCAGTACATCCGTGGGTCGCCTTTCCCTTCGTGGGTCGGACTAAGCGGTCACCGATTGCTCGGTTCCGCTGGGCGAGAACTTAATCCCGCCGAATAACGATATGGTTACGGCCTCGTGAAACTTCAAGGGGCGAGGACAAAAGCGATTTAGCCCTCATAACCCTCCGCCAGCGCATCCAGGAGGCGCACGCCGAAGCCTGTCGCTCCCTTGGGCTGGGTCGGCTTTTCCTTGAGCGCGAACATGCCGGTATAGGCGATATCGAGATGGGCCCAGGGCGTGTCACCGACGAAATGCTGGAGCAGTTGGGCACCATGGATGGCGTCCGCCGTCTCGTCATTCGAAGCAACCTGGCGCAGATCGGCGATGCCGGATTCCAGATTGGCGTCGTATTCCGGGCCGATCGGCAGGCGCCAGAGTTTTTCGCCCGTCTTCTCGCCGGCGGCGATCAGGCGCTTCACCAGCCCGTCGTTATTGCTCAGCACGCCGGCATGATAGAGGCCGAGTGCGGCGCCCACCGCGTAAGTGAGGGTCGCCAGATCCATCACCGCCCGCGGCTTGAAACGGTCGACCGTATAGTAAAGCGCATCGCTCAGGATCAGCCGACCTTCGGCGTCGGTATCGATGACCTCGATGGTCTGGCCCGACATGGTCTTCAGGATGTCACCCGGCCGGTACGACATGTTGGAGGGCAGATTCTCCACCAGCGCACAGACACCGACCGCCTCGATGGGCGCCTTGCGCGATGCCAGCGCCTGGATGACGCCGACCACGGCGGCGGCCCCCGCCATATCCGCCTTCATCGCCTCCATGCCATCGGCCTTCTTGATATCGAGGCCGCCGGCATCGAACACCACG